>NZ_RCNW01000222.1:10016-51391 GCF_004307605.1 Pseudomonas sp. Sample_24 | reverse complement strand
TCGTGCCGGGGCTGATCATGATGTCGGTGATCACCAACTCCTACGGCAACGTGGTGTCGAGTTTCTTCGGCAGCAAGTTCCAGCGTTCCATCGAAGAACTGATGGTTTCACCGGTCTCGCCACACACGATTCTGATCGGCTACGTCCTGGGCGGCGTGTTGCGCGGGTTGATGGTCGGGATCATCGTGACCTTGTTGTCGCTGTTCTTCACCCATCTGCAAGTGCATCACCTGGGCGTGACCATCCTGGTGGTGGTGCTGACGGCGACGATTTTCTCGCTGCTGGGCTTCATCAACGCCGTGTTTGCGCGCAACTTCGATGACATTTCGATCATCCCGACGTTCGTGCTGACGCCGTTGACCTATCTGGGCGGGGTGTTTTATTCGATTACGCTGTTGCCGCCGTTCTGGCAGACCGTGTCGTTGGCCAACCCTGTTCTGCACATGGTCAACGCCTTCCGCTACGGCATTCTTGGGGTTTCGGATATCCGGATCAGCGTGGCGATTGCCTTCATGGTGGTGGCGACGGTGATTTTGTATTTTGGGTGTGCGCGGTTGTTGGTGAGTGGGCGGGGGATGCGGACCTGAGGATGTTTTTCTTGGGGATTTTGGGTGTATATCCGTTTCTGCGGTAACGGCCACTTATGGTTTCGCCCTTACGGCGAGTCACTTTTTTACAAGCGCCAAAAAAAGTAACCAAAAAACGCTCGCCCCTTACGTACGGCCCCTCGCTGGGGCTCGGGGTACCTTCGCTCCGGCATTCATCCGGGGGCATCGCCTCCGGTCTGCTTCGCGACGACCTCCTCTCGATGTGTGCGGCTGCGCCGCACGGCGCTACGCGCCCACCCCCGGATAAACGCCTCCACTCAGCCTGCCGATGGGGCGGGTGAAACAAGAGGGCCGAGGCGGCCTACCGGCCGGCCTGTTTGTCTGGATTGTACGCATTTCAAGTGGGAGCTGGCTTGTCGGGTCGCCGCATCGCAGCGATGACGGCCTGACAGCCGACCAATCTCTACCTGATACCCCCCATCCCATTGTAGGAGCGAGCCTGCTCGCGAAAAACGTCCAGACACCGCGACCATCCAGCCAAGGCGCGTTATCGTTGACGACCATCGCGAGCAGGCTCGCTCCTGCATGGGAACGGCTATATCCGCAAAATCATGGCTGATTGTCAGGCCGCCATCGCTGCGATGCGGCGACCCGACAAGCCAGCTCCCACAAGGGGCGCGGTGCCGTATGGGAATGCATTCGACCTCAGCGAGGTCGGCTCGAATGCTGTATCGGTATGTACACGACCCACCTGAAAGACACCCCATTACATCCGACTCTGCTTGCGCCGCCTCCACTGCCGCGCGACCCACCACCGCCAATACAGCATCACCAGGCAATAAGCCAACGCTCCCAACACCACCCCCGTCACCACCGACCCCAGCAAAAACGGCTGCCACAACGTCGACAGCTCGCCGCTGATCCATTCCCAGGTCAGCTCATCCGGCAGATGCCGCGCGGGAACATCCAGCAACCACGCGCCGGTCTGATAGGTACAAAAGAACACCGCCGGCATGGTGATCGGATTGGTCAGCCAGACCAGGCTTACTGCAATCGGCATATTGCCGCGCACCACGATGGCAAGAGTCGCGGCCAGCAGCATCTGCAACGGAATCGGCAGAAAAGCCGCAAACAAGCCAACCGCCATGGCCCGTGCGACGGAGTGGCGATTGAGGTGCCAGAGGTTCGGGTCATGCAGCAGCGTGCCGAGAAAGCGTAAGGATTTATGTTCCCTGATGCTGGTCGGGTCTGGCATGTAACGTTTGAATAATCGCCGGGGCATAGGGATTCTCGGTCGGTCAAGGCGGCAAGTATGTCTCGATTCCATGAAGCGCCCATTCAGACTTTGTGACAATTGATAACGACGAGCGTGCCGCCAGACGACTATGCCTAAGGTCGGGACTCTCAAGGACGGGCTTATGCGCACAGGGATGATGGCGCTGGCGTTGGGTCTGCTGGCCTTGCGTTTTTTACCGGCATTGCCGCCGGTCGGGTTGTGGCTGTTGATGCCGGTTGTGGGTTTGATGTTGCTGCCGTTCAGAACTTATCCGGTGGCGTTTTTTCTGTTCGGTTTGAGTTGGGGTTGCGCGCAGGCCCATTGGGCATTGGATGACCGCTTGACGCCGGATCTGGACGGTGAAACCCGATGGGTCGAAGGGCGGGTGACGGGATTGCCCGAGAACGGCGAGGCGGTTGTTCGATTTGAATTGGCGCAGGCAACGTCGCGACACGCAGACGTGCCGTCGCTCATGCGCCTGGCCTGGTACGACGGCCCGCCGGTGAAAAGTGGCGAGCGCTGGCGATTGGCGGTCAAGTTGAAGCGTCCTGCCGGCTTGCTCAATCCGCATGCCTTCGATTACGAAGCTTGGCTGTTGGCGCAGCGCATTGGTGCGACGGGTACGGTCAAGGATGGCGCGCGACTGGTTGAGGCGCGATGGGCCTGGCGTGACGGCATCCGCCAAAGATTGCTGGCGGTGGATGCACAGGGTCGAACGGGGGCACTGGCGGCGTTGGTGCTGGGCGATGGTGCCGGGCTCAGCCGCGAAGACTGGCAAGTGTTGCAAGACACCGGCACCGTGCACTTGCTGGTGATTTCCGGTCAGCACATTGGATTGCTGGCGGGCGTGGTGTACTTGCTGATCGCCGGTCTGGCCCGCTATGGACTCTGGCCAACTCGCCTCCCTTGGCTGCCCTGGGCTTGCGGCCTGGCATTCATCGCCGCGCTGGTTTACGGATTGTTGGCCGGGTTTGAAGTCCCGGTTCGCCGTGCCTGTCTGATGATCGGTCTGGTGTTGTTGTGGCGTCTGCGTTTTCGTCACCTGGGTGCCTGGTGGCCGTTATTGCTGGCGCTCAATGGCGTATTGCTGCTAGACCCGCTGGCCAGTCTGCAACCGGGATTCTGGCTGTCCTTCGCCGCAGTCGCGGTTTTGATTTTTACCTTTGGCGGTCGTCTCGGCCCCTGGCGTTGGTGGCAAACATGGACCCGCGCCCAATGGCTGATCGCCATCGGTCTGTTACCTTTGCTGTTGGTGCTGGGATTGCCGATCAGTGTCAGCGGACCATTGGTCAATTTGCTGGCAGTGCCATGGATCAGTCTGCTGGTATTGCCTCCTGCATTGCTCGGCACTCTGTTATTGCCACTGCCTCACGTAGGGGAAGGCCTGTTGTGGCTGGCGGGCGGTTTGATCGATTTTTTGTTCAAGGGGTTGGCATTGGTCGCTGGGCGGATTGCAGCGTGGGTGCCCATGGCGATCCCGTTCTGGGTAGGGTGCGTGGGGGCCATGGGCGCCTTACTTCTGTTGTTGCCCCAGGGCGTGCCAATGCGTCCGTTGGGGTGGCCGATGCTGCTGTTGCTGGTGTTTCCTCCACGGGCAGAGTTGCCCGAAGGAATCGCCGACATCTGGCAGCTGGACGTCGGGCAAGGCCTGGCGATCCTGGTGCGCACTCGCCATCAGGCCTTGCTGTATGACACCGGCCCGCGCTTCGGTGATTTCGATCTGGGCGAGCGGGTGGTGTTGCCTTCATTGCGCAAGCTTGGCGTAAAAGAGCTCGATTTGATGCTGATCAGCCACGCCGACGCCGATCATGCCGGCGGCGCCCTGGCGGTCGCCAAGGGGTTGGCTGTGAAGCGTGTCATCAGTGGCGATCCGCTGGCACTGCCTGCCGAGTTGCAAGCCCAGGCCTGTGAAACCGACCGGCAATGGATCTGGGACGGGGTGAAGTTCCGGCTCTGGCAATGGTCATCAGCCGGTGACAGCAATCAAAAGTCCTGTGTTTTGCAGATCGAAGCCAATGGCGAGCGCTTGTTGTTGACCGGTGATATCGATGCCGCCGCCGAGCGATCGCTGCTCGACAGTCCACTGGCCGTACCGACCGACTGGTTGCAGGCACCGCATCATGGCAGCCGCAGTTCGTCGTCCATGGCGTTGCTCAATGGCTTGCAGCCTAAAGCGGTGCTGATTTCTCGTGGGCATGGCAATTCATTCGGCCATCCGCACCCAACCGTCGTGGCGCGCTATCTCAAGCGTGGCATTGCGATCCATGACAGTGCGCATGAAGGTGCCATTCATCTGCAACTGGGGCGGTTTGAATCTCCCCGCTCGATGCGTCTGGAGCGGCGGTTCTGGCGCGTCCCGCCAGTATCGGTTCAATAACCGAGCGTTACTAAAGCCCGACCGGATGCGACATCACGGTCTTCGGTGCGTCCACCCCCTATGTTAGAGTGGCGCACTTTTTCGAGGGGACTGACACTGTGTGGGAATTGGTCAAATCCGGCGGCTGGATGATGCTGCCGATCATCCTGAGTTCCATCGCGGCCATGGCAATCGTTGCCGAGCGTCTGTGGACCCTGCGGGCCAGCCGCGTGACGCCGGAGCATTTGCTCGGTCAGGTCTGGGTCTGGATCAAGGACAAGAAACTCAACAAGGACAGGCTCAAGGAACTGCGCGCCAACTCGCCGTTGGGTGAAATCCTGGCCGCGGGCCTTGCCAACTCCAAGCATGGTCGCGAGATCATGAAAGAGTGCATCGAAGAAGCTGCCGCACGGGTCATCCACGATCTGGAGCGCTACATCAACGCGCTCGGCACAATTGCCGCCATGGCGCCGCTGCTGGGCTTGCTCGGTACGGTGTTGGGCATGATCGATATTTTCAGCGCATTCACCGGCAATGGCATGACCACCAACGCGTCGGTGCTGGCCGGTGGTATCTCCAAGGCCCTGATCACCACGGCTGCCGGTTTGATGGTCGGTATCCCGGCAGTGTTCTTCCATCGATTCCTGCAACGCCGGATCGATGAGCTGGTGGTGGGGATGGAGCAGGAAGCGATCAAACTGGTCGAAGTGGTGCAGGGCGACCGCGACGTGGATCTGGCTGAGGGCAAAGCGTGAAATTCCGCCGCAAACCGCGGGAAACAGTGGACATCAACCTCGCGTCGCTGATCGACGTGGTGTTTATCCTGCTGCTGTTTTTCGTTGTGACCACCACATTCACCCGTGAAACCCAGCTGCGCGTCGATCTTCCCGAAGCGGTCAGTGGATCGCCCGCCGAAGACCAGAACAAGCCGCTGGATATCGCCATCAGTGCCGACGGCGTGTTCTCGGTCAACAACCAGGTGCTGCCCAAAAGTGATCTGGCCAGCCTGATGGACGCATTGCAGAAGGAGTCCAACGGCGATACCAGCCGGCCGCTGTCGATCAGTGCCGATGGTAAGTCCCAGCATCAGTCCGTCGTCACCGCGATGGACGCCGCTGGCAAACTTGGCTTCAGCCACTTGCGCATGACCACAGTCGAGGCGGCGCCGCCCGCGCCCTGATGGCCATGTCCGATCGCCTGTTAGCCGCATGGTACCGAGGCCATCCCGCGCTGAAGCTGTTGCAGCCACTGGAGTGGTTGTATCGGCGTGTGGTCGATAAAAAGCGCAAACGCTTTTTGGCGGGCGAGGGGGAAATCTATCAGCCACCGGTGCCGCTGATCGTGGTGGGCAACATTACAGTCGGTGGCACCGGCAAGACGCCGTTGATTTTGTGGATGATCGATCACTGCCAGCGCAGCGGTTTGCGGGTGGGTGTGGTCAGTCGTGGCTACGGCGCCAAACCGCCGCAGTTGCCATGGCGAGTCGAAGCGCAGCACAGCGCGGAAACTGCCGGTGACGAACCGCTGTTGATTGTCCAGCGCACCGGCGTGCCGCTGATGATCGACCCGAACCGCAGCAACGCCGTCAAAGCCTTGCTGGCGAGTGAACCGCTGGACTTGATCCTGTCCGATGATGGCATGCAGCATTACCGAATGGCCCGGGATCTGGAGCTGGTGTTGATCGACGCCGCCCGTGGCCTGGGTAATCGGCGTTGTTTGCCGGCCGGGCCTTTGCGCGAACCGGCCGAGCGCCTGCAAAGTGTGGACGCGGTGCTCTACAACGGCGCCACCGCCGATCGTGAGGATGGGTTTGCTTTTCAATTGCAACCCACTGCGCTGGTCAATCTGCGAAGCGGCGAACGACGTCACCTCGATCACTTTCCCTCGGGCCAGGCATTGCACGCGGTGGCCGGGATCGGCAATCCGCAGCGTTTCTTCAAGACCCTCGAAACGCTACACTGGCAACCAGTCCCGCACGCGTTCGCCGACCATGCCGAATACAGCCTGCAGGCCTTGAATTTCACCCCGTCATTGCCGTTGGTGATGACCGAAAAGGACGCGGTGAAGTGCCGTGCCTTCGCCGCTGCCGACTGGTGGTACCTGGCGGTCGATGCTGTGCCGACGCCGGCCTTCGTGGCCTGGTTCGATACGCAATTGATGCGCCTGTTGCCGGCTCGTCTCTTGCCTTAAATCCGTTTTTATCCAGGGAATGCTCATGGACACCAAATTGCTCGACATCCTCGCTTGCCCGGTCTGCAAAGGCCCGCTCAAGCTCAGCGCCGACAAGACCGAGCTGATCAGCAAGGGCGCTGGCCTCGCATACCCGATTCGCGACGGCATCCCGGTGATGCTCGAAAGCGAAGCGCGCACCCTGACCACCGACGAGCGTCTGGATAAATGACCACAGCCTTTACCGTTGTCATTCCCTCGCGCTACGCCTCCACCCGCTTGCCGGGCAAACCGCTGCTGTTGATCGCCGGCAAGCCGATGATCCAGCACGTCTGGGAACAGGCGAGCAAAAGCAGTGCCCAGCGTGTGGTGGTTGCCACTGATGACGCGCGCATCGTCGAGGCCTGCGAGGGCTTTGGTGCCGAAGTGGTGCTGACCCGTGAAGACCACAACTCCGGCACCGATCGCCTGGCGGAAGTCGCGGCGAAACTGGGCCTTGCTCCTGACGCTATCGTAGTCAATGTCCAGGGTGATGAGCCGTTGATCCCGGCGAGCGTGATCGATCAAGTCGCCGCCAACCTGGCTCTGCATACCGAAGCGCGCATGGCCACCCTGGCCGAGCCGATCGACGACGTGGAAACCCTGTTCAATCCCAACGTGGTGAAAGTGGTCAGCGACCTCAATGGCCTGGCGCTGACCTTCAGTCGTGCCACGCTGCCATGGGCACGGGACGCGTTCGCCCAGAGCCGCGAGCAATTGCCGGAAGGCGTGCCGTATCGTCGCCATATCGGCATCTACGCCTACCGCGCCGGTTTCCTGCATGACTTCGTCAGCTGGGGGTCATGCTGGCTGGAAAACACTGAGTGCCTGGAGCAGTTGCGGGCCCTGTGGCACGGCGTGCGGATTCATGTCGCCGACGCCCTGATCGCGCCACCTCCGGGCGTCGATACTGTTGAAGACCTTGAGCGCGTTCGTCGCCTGCTGGAGGCCTGATGCGGGTTCTGTTTGTCTGCCTGGGGAACATCTGCCGTTCACCCACGGCTGAAGGCGTGTTACGCCACAAACTGCGTGAGGCGGGGCTGGCCGGCCAGGTCGAAGTCGCCTCTGCCGGCACCGGCGACTGGCACGTCGGCAGGGCGCCGGACAAGCGCAGTCAGGCGGCGGCGAAGCTGCGTGGCTACGATCTGTCGACCCAACGCGCCCAGCAAGTGACCAAGGCTGATTTCGCCACCTACGACCTGATCCTGGCGATGGACAACAGCAACCTGCTCCACCTCAAGGCTTTGCAACCGGCAAAGGGCAAGGCCGAGCTGGATTTGTTCCTGCGCCGTTATCAGTCGGAAATCGACGAAGTTCCGGACCCGTATTACGACGGCGACCAGGGCTTCGAGCAGGTGCTGGACCTGATCGAGCGTGCGAGTGATTTGCTGGTGATCGAACTGAAGGGAAGGCTATGAGTTTGCAGGTTCGGTCGCAGGTTTCGCTCAAACCGTTCAATAGCTTTGGCGTGGATGTTCAGGCCCGGTTGTTTGCCGAAGCCCACAGCGACGCGGATGTACGGGAAGCTCTGGCCTACGGGTTGGAACATCAGGTGCCGGTGCTGGTGATCGGCGGCGGCAGCAATTTGCTGCTGACGGCGGATATCCAGTCATTGGTGCTGCGCATGGCCACCCGCGGGATTCGCGTGGTGAGCGATGACGGCAGCAAGGTGGTGATTGAGGCCGAGGCCGGTGAGCCCTGGCATCCGTTCGTGCAGCACACGTTGGCACAGGGGTTGTCGGGCCTGGAAAACCTCAGCCTTATTCCCGGCACAGTCGGTGCGGCACCGATGCAAAACATCGGCGCCTACGGGGTTGAGATCAAGGACGTGTTCGCCGGTCTGACCGCGCTTGATCGCCAGAGTGGCGAACTGCGCGACTTCAGCCTGCAAGAGTGCAACTTCGCCTACCGCGACAGTTTGTTCAAACAGCAACCGGGGCGCTGGCTGATTTTGCGCGTTCGCTTTGCCCTCAACCGTGTCGCGCCATTGCATCTGGAATACGGCCCGGTGCGTCAGCGCCTGACCGAGCAAGGCATCGAACACCCGACCGCCAGCGATGTCAGCCAGGCCATTTGCAGCATTCGCAACGAAAAACTGCCGGACCCGGCGGTACTGGGCAATGCCGGCAGTTTCTTCAAGAATCCGTTGGTGCCAGCGGCGCTTGTCGCGCAGCTCAAAATCCAATACCCGGATCTGGTGGCCTATGCGCAACCCGACGGGCAGATGAAAATCGCCGCCGGTTGGCTGATCGAGCGGGCAGGCTGGAAAGGTTTCCGTGATGCCGACGCGGGCGTGCATAAATTGCAGGCGCTGGTGCTGGTCAACTACGGCAGCGCCACGGGGTTGCAATTGCTCGACCTGGCGCAGCGTATTCAGAAAGACATTTCAGAACGTTTTCATGTCGAATTGGAAATGGAGCCGAACCGGTATTGAAGCTAAGCTTTCAGGACTGATTCTCAAGCCCTGCACAATGACCATTGTGCAGGGCTTTTTTGTTAATGCTGGGTTAACTTAGTCAGCTAACGATGCAAACGATTTGTTCTACCAAAGGCCCGGTGCAGACGCTGCCGTTTGCGCAAGAGAGCCGATTAGCCTGAGCCGATCTGCGTTCCGAACCAAGATCCAACGGCAGATTGCTCGACCCCATAACTCAAGAAATATGCGGGCGTGCCCATGATTACCCTGAAACTCAACGGTCAAGACCATCAACTCGACGTCACCGAGGACATGCCGCTGCTCTGGGCTATCCGCGACGTGGCGGGCTATAACGGCACCAAATTCGGCTGCGGCATGGGCCTGTGCGGCGCGTGCACCATTCATATCGGAGGTGCGCCGGCGCGTAGTTGCATCACGCCGATCGGCTCGGTGGTCGGACAGAACGTCACCACCATCGACAACCTGCATGCCGACCCGGTAGGTAAAGTGGTGCAACAAGCCTGGCTCGATACGGCGGTGGCCCAATGCGGTTACTGCCAGGGTGGACAAATCATGTCCGCCACGGCCCTGCTCAAGACCAACCCGAACCCCAGCGACGAACAGATCGAAGAGGCGATGGTCGGCAATATCTGCCGCTGCGGCACTTATAACCGCATCAAGACTGCCATCCGCCAGGCATCCACCCACCTGAAGGAGGCCAAGGCATGAGCCAGTTACCAATGGATTTCGCCCTGAGCAACCTCAGTCGCCGTGGTTTTCTCAAGGGCGTGGGCGCTGCGGGTGCCCTGGTGGTTGCCGCAAGCTGGGGCTGGCAAGACGCGTTTGCCGAAGAAGTGAAGAAATTCGGCGCCGACGGCATGCCCAATGGTTGGGTGGATGACCCCAAGGTGTACGTCAGCATCGCCGCCGATGGCACGGTAACCGTTGTTTGCAACCGTTCGGAAATGGGCCAGGGCGTGCGCACCAGTCTGACCATGGTGGTTGCCGATGAACTGGAAGCTGATTGGGCGCGAGTCAAAGTGCGGCAGGCGCCGGGTGACGAAGTGCGCTTCGGCAACCAGGACACCGACGGTTCGCGCAGCATGCGCCACTGGTACGAGCCGATGCGCCGCTGTGGCGCCGCCGCGCGGACCATGCTGGAGCAGGCCGCTGCCGATCAGTGGAAAGTGCCGGTCGGCGAATGCCATGCGCAGCTGCACAAAGTCATCCACAAGCCGTCCGGCCGTGAACTGGAGTATGGCGCGCTGGCCGCAGCCGCCGGTGCCTTGGCCGTTCCGCCGCGGGACAGCCTGAAGCTCAAGCAACCGTCGGAATTTCGCTACATCGGCAAGGAAGGCAGCAAGGCCATCGACGGTGACGACATTGTCAACGGCCGGGCAGTGTATGGCGCCGATGTGCATTTCGACGGCATGTTGTACGCCACCATTGCCCGGCCTGCGGTCTACGGTGGCAAGGTCAAAAGCTTCGATGCCACTGCGGCGATGAAAGTCCCGGGCGTGGTCAAGGTGCTGCAGATCGAAAGTCGTCCGCTGCCATCGGAGTTCCAACCATTGGGCGGAATCGCCGTGGTGGCGAACAATACCTGGGCGGCGATCAAGGGCCGCGAAGCGCTGAAAATCGAGTGGGATGACGGCGCCAATGCCAGCTACGATTCGATCGCCTACCGCAAGGAACTCGAAGCCGCCTCCCTCAAGCCAGGCAAAGTCGTCCGCAATACCGGCAACATCGACGAAGCCATGAGCAGCGCCGACAGCACGCTGGAGGCCTCCTACTATCTGCCGCACCTGTCGCAATCGCCAATGGAGCCGATGGTCGCCATCGCCCGCTACAAGGATGGCGCCTGTGAAGCGTGGGGGCCAAGTCAGGCGCCACAGGTCACCCGCGAACGGATCGGCGAGCGTCTGGGTCTGCCGTTCGATAACGTCACGTTCAACGTGACCTTGCTTGGCGGCGGTTTCGGTCGCAAGTCCAAACCCGACTTCATCATCGAAGCGGCCATTCTCGCCAAAGAGTTTCCCGGCAAGGCTGTGCGTGTGCAATGGACCCGTGAAGACGATATCCATTGTTCCTACTTCCACACCGTCTCGGCCGAATACCTCAAGGCCAGCCTGAACAAGGACGGCCTGCCATCCGGTTGGCTGCACCGGACGGTTGCGCCGAGCATTACCGCATTGTTCGCGCCGGGCATGAATCACGAGGCGGCTTTCGAGTTGGGCATGGGCTTCACCAACATGGCCTACGCCATCCCGAATGTGCGCCTGGAAAACCCCGAAGCCACCGTGCACACCCGCGTGGGCTGGTATCGCTCGGTGTCGAACATCCCGCATGGTTTCGCGATCCAGAGCTTTATCGACGAACTGGCGCACAAGGCCGGGCAAGACCCGCTCAAGTACCAGATCAAGTTGCTCGGACCGGACCGGCAGATCGATCCGCGCACCCTGAGTGAGGAATGGAACTACGGCGAATCGCCCGAGCGCTATCCGATCGATACCGGGCGACTGCGTACCGTGCTGGAAACCGCTGCCAAAGCCGCGGGTTGGGGCCGCGAGTTGCCGAAGGGCCGGGGCCTGGGGCTGGCGGTACATTACAGCTTCGTCACCTACGTGGCGGCGGTGATCGAGGTCGAAGTCAAAGACGATGGCACGTTGCTCGTGCACAAGGCTGACATCGCCGTGGATTGTGGGCCGCAGATCAACCCCGAGCGGATTCGCGCGCAGTTTGAAGGCGCTTGCGTGATGGGGCTGGGCAATGCGGTGCTGGGCGAGATCAGCTTCAAGGATGGCAAGGTCCAGCAGGATAACTTCCACATGTACGAAGTGGCGCGCATGTCGCTGGCACCGAAGGAAGTCGCTGTGCATCTGGTCACACCACCCGGCACCGTACCCTTGGGCGGTGTGGGTGAGCCGGGTGTGCCGCCGATTGCCCCGGCGCTGTGTAACGCGATCTTCGCCGCCACCGGCAAACGCATTCGCGACCTGCCGGTTCGCTATCAACTGCAAGACTGGCGCAAGGCGCAAGCCTGATGGACAGCGTCGATCTGAACGTCCTGCGCAGCGTGCTGGAGTGGCGCCGCGCCGGAAAGCGAGTGGTGTTGTACAGCGTGGTCCAGACCTGGGGCACCGCGCCCCGGGCGCCGGGTGCGATGCTCGCGTTGCGCGAGGACGGTGTCGTGATCGGCTCAGTGTCCGGCGGTTGCGTCGAAGATGACCTGATTGCGCGGTTGCATGACGGTCGAATGCCCTGCGACGGGCCGCCGGTACAGTTGATTACCTATGGCGTCACCCGCGAGGAGGCCGCACGCTTCGGTTTGCCCTGTGGTGGCACGTTGCGTTTGACCGAAGAGCGGGTCGGCGATGCGGATTGGGTGGCCGAGTTGCTGACACGCTGCGAGGATCATCAAATCGTCGCGCGTTCGCTGGATATCGAATCGGGCAAAGTGCTTTTGCAAGCGGCCGACAAATCGGACGTGCTGACGTTTGATGGAAAGACGCTGCGGGCCATTTATGGTCCGCGCTGGCGCCTGCTACTGATCGGCGCGGGACAATTGTCCCGATATGTCGCCGAAATGGCACGACTGCTGGATTTCGAAGTGCTGATCTGCGATCCGCGCACTGAATTCGTCTACGGTTGGGAGGAGCAGCACGGGCGCTTCGTCTCGGGCATGCCCGACGACGCAGTGCTCAGCATCCAGACCGACGAGCGCACAGCGATTGTTGCGCTGACGCACGACCCGCGGCTGGACGACATGGCGCTGCTCACCGCCCTGGATTCCAAAGCATTCTATGTTGGCGCATTGGGCTCGCGGATCAACAGCCACAAGCGCCGGGAAAACCTCGCGCAGCTGGGGTTGTCGCAACAGTCCATTGAACGGCTGCATGGCCCGATCGGCCTGCACATTGGCAGCCACAGCCCGGCGGAAATCGCGTTGTCGCTGATGGCCGAGATTGTGGCGATCAAGAACGGTGTTGAGTTGAAACAGAAAAAACCGTTGCGGGAGGGCGTATGAGCGAGCCCATCGGAGTCATCGTTCTGGCGGCGGGGCAGGGCAGTCGGTTCCGGCAGGTGGCGGGTGAGGAAAAAGACAAGTTGCTGGCGGACTGTAAAGGGCGGGATGGCGCTGTCCGTTCGGTGATCGAGCAGGTGCTGGTGAATCTGCCGGCCACGTTGGACCAACGTGTGCTGGTCACCACGGCGGATCGCCCGCAGGTGATTCGGATGGCCAAGGCTTATGGCTGCGAGATCGTGCTGGTCGAATCCACGGGAATGGGTGACAGCATCGCCGCTGGCGTGGCGGCTTGTGCGCAGCTCGGTGGGTGGTTGATGGTGTTGGGGGATATGCCGTTCATCCTGCCTTCGAGCATTGAACACGTTGCGGCGCAGGTGGCTGACGACTGTATCAGTGTGCCGGTTCAGGACGGCGAATATGGCCATCCGGTGGGTTTTGGCCGCAGTTTTGGTTCAGGGTTGATGGCGCTGTCAGGTGATCGCGGGGCCAAGCCGCTGTTTGCACAGGGGCGAGTGGTTGAAGCCGCGGTGGATGATCCTGGTGTGTTGTGGGACGTGGACGTGCCGGAGAAGTTGATCTTCGATTAAACATAAAAAAGCCCCGCCTGGGTTCACCAGGCGGGGCTTTTTACTGACCGACGGAATCAGACGAGTGGTTTAGGCTCGTGTTCCTTTTCCTCGGCTTGTTCGTGTTGCTCTACCGCTTCCTGTACGGAGCGCGGTGCTTCCTCGATCACCGACTCAACCTGCTCGGCGGCGACTTCGGCAGCCGGGACAGGTGCTGCCTCGACCACTTCGGCAGCAACCGGTGCCGCGACAGCAGCTTCAGTCTGAGCAGCAGCGGCAGCCAGTTCGGCTTCCTTCTGCAGGCGCTCTTCTTCACGCTTGCGACGACGCACTTCACGCGGGTCGTTCGGCGCACGGCCGCTTGGCGTCAGGGCGCTGACCGGAGCCGCTTCAACGACAGGTGCTGGCGCTTCGGCGACAACCGGTGCTTCTACCACTGGAGCTGGCTCGGCAGCGGCAACCACTGGCTCGGAAACCGACGCTGCAGGCACTTCAGCTTCGGCAGCCGGTGCTGGAGTTTCGGCAACGGCTGGCTCGGCGACCCAGTTGAACGCCGTTTGCTCTTCGCGGACTTCACGAACGGTTTCAGTCACGGTTTCAACAACCGGTTCTGCAACCACCGCAGGCGCTTCGGCAACCGCGGCTGGTTCAGCAGGCGCTTCAACCACAGGTTGTGCTTCTGGTGCCTGGGCCACTTCGATTTCCGGCGAAGCGGTTACTTCTACCGGCGTGGTCGCTTCAACGACTGGCGCTTCAACTGGAGCAGTCTCCAGGGTGGTGGCAGTGGCGCGTTCGGCTTGCTCGTGAGCTTGTGCTTCGGCCGGAGCGCTGATCACGCTGCTGGCAACGGCTGCGGTAACAGCCAGGCCGGCGGCCAGATCGGCAGTGCTTGGCGCTTCAGCGTTGTCGCCAGCTTCGGACTCTTCCGAACCTTCGATCACGTTGCCGTTGGCATCACGCTGACGCTCGCGACGGTTGCTGCGGCGACGCTGACCACGGGAGCGGCGGCGTGGACGATCGCCTTCGGCGCCTTCCTGACCATCTTCCTGCAGTTGCTCTTCGTTGGTTGGCAGTTCTTCTTCGGCTACAGCGGCAGCGGCTTGCTCGGCACGCGGCTGACGTTCTTCACGCGGTGGGCGTGGAGCGCGTTCTTCGCGTGGCTGGCGGGCCGGACGTTCTTCCACGCTCGCAGCAGCGGCCGGGGCAGCATCCAGTGGCTCACGCAGTTCACGTACGCGTTCTTCACGCTCGCCACGTGGCTTGCGATCTTCACGTGGAGCGCGTGGTGCACGTTCTTCACGCGGAGCGCGTGGAGCGCGTTCTTCACGGGCTACGGCTGGAGTCTCTTCCCGGGCTTCGCGTGGTTGACGCTCTTCGCGTGGTTCACGTGGTGCGCGTTCTTCACGCGGTGCACGTTCCTCGCGCGGCTTGCGTTCTTCATCGCGGCGACCGTTACGGTTGCGGCTCTGTTGGCGACCGTTGCGACGCTCTTCGTTGCGAGCAGGACGCTCGGTAGCCGGCTTCTCGACCACAACGGGAGCCACCGGCTCTTCCTTGGTGGCGAACAGGCTGACCAGCGACTTCACCAGGCCCTTGAACAGGCTTGGCTCTGGCGCGGCGGCAGGGGCGGCAACAGGTGCTGCGACCACTTCGGTCGGAACCGGAGCATTGGCGCGGGCCGGTGCGGTCTTGACCGCGGCTTCCTGGCGAACCAGGGTGCGGGTGGCGGCAGCTGGCTGGACTTCTTCGACTTCGGCAGCGGCTGCAGCGATTTCGTAGCTGGACTGGTTGGTCGCGGCTTCCGGGCTGTCATCACGCAGGCGCTGCACTTCGAAGTGCGGCGTTTCGAGATGATCGTTCGGCAGGATGACGATGCGGGCACGGGTGCGCAGTTCGATCTTGGTGATCGAGTTGCGTTTTTCGTTGAGCAGGAAAGCGGCCACCGGGATCGGCACTTGTGCGCGAACTTCGGCGGTGCGGTCTTTCAGGGCTTCTTCTTCGATCAGGCGCAGGATCGCCAGGGACAGCGATTCAACGTCACGGATGATGCCGGTGCCGTTGCAACGCGGGCAGACGATGCCGCTGCTTTCGCCCAGGGATGGACGCAGGCGCTGACGGGACATTTCCAGCAGGCCGAAGCGCGAGATGCGACCGACTTGCACGCGAGCGCGGTCGGCTTCCAGGCATTCGCGGACTTTCTCTTCCACGGCGCGCTGGTTCTTGGCAGGGGTCATGTCGATGAAGTCGATGACGATCAGGCCGCCGATGTCGCGCAGGCGCAACTGACGGGCGATTTCTTCGGCGGCTTCAAGGTTGGTCTGCAGGGCGGTTTCTTCGATGTCGCTGCCTTTGGTGGCGCGCGCCGAGTTGATGTCGATGGACACCAGGGCTTCGGTCGGATCGATGACGATGGAGCCGCCGGAAGGCAGTTCGACAACGCGCTGGAAGGCGGTTTCGATCTGGCTTTCGATCTGGAAGCGGTTGAACAGCGGAACGCTGTCTTCGTACAGCTTGATCTTGCTGGCGTACTGCGGCATCACCTGGCGGATGAAGGTCAGGGCTTCGTCCTGGGCTTCAACGCTGTCGATCAGCACTTCGCCGATGTCCTGGCGCAGGTAATCGCGGATGGCGCGGATGATCACGTTGCTTTCCTGGTAGATCAGGAACGGCGCGGCGCGGTCCAGCGAGGCTTCTTTGATGGCGGTCCACAGTTGCAGCAGGTAATCGAGGTCCCACTGCATTTCTTCGCTGCTGCGGCCCAGGCCGGCAGTGCGCACGATCAGGCCCATGTCGGCCGGTGCAACCAGGCCGTTCAGCGCTTCACGCAGTTCGTTGCGCTCTTCGCCTTCGATGCGACGGGAGATGCCGCCGGCACGCGGGTTGTTCGGCATCAGCACCAGGTAACGACCGGCCAGGCTGATGAAGGTGGTCAGGGCGGCGCCCTTGTTGCCACGTTCTTCTTTTTCGACCTGAACGATGACTTCCTGGCCTTCGCTCAGGACGTCCTTGATATTGACGCGACCTTCCGGGGCTTTCTTGAAGTATTCGCGGGAGATTTCTTTGAGGGGCAGGAAGCCGTGGCGCTCGGAGCCGAAATCGACAAAGGCAGCCTCAAGGCTTGGTTCGATGCGAGTAATCCGGCCTTTATAGATGTTGGCCTTCTTCTGCTCGCGTGCACCGGATTCGATGTCCAGGTCGTAGAGGCGTTGGCCATCTACCAGTGCAACACGCAACTCTTCAGGTTGAGTTGCGTTAATCAGCATTCTTTTCATGTAGTACCGTCGGTTTCCGGGCTGCCGGAAACGGCGTTCGGCACACACGACTTCTCACGGTCGGTGTCAGGTGCGTCGGGAGTGGTTGGCCATTCCCGTGTCCAGCGATGTCCGGCCAATGTGGGCCTGCATCGCGACGTACGCGTCCTGCTTGCTGTGGCTACTTAAGCACTCAGTCAGGAGGAGGAATCAACCGGCGGCTGTGGACGAGATGAAGCGTCTTGATAAAGCCTATTGCTACACAGTCCAGCGGTTGTGCATCTCCACCCTACACGTATCCCTGATAATTCGGGTGCTGCCGCGCGCAGAATCCGCAGCGGGTTGGCATTTACCGTGAGCTCCGAAAGGGGAGGTCACGCATCATGGCTAATTTAGGCAATGTTTCCGAAGCGTTCGCTCGGGGTCATTCGCAGCTGACTGCACTTTGTGAACTGGCCGTGAATATGGCGCGCAAAACGAGTCAAAACTCTGCTTTGCGGCGTGATTCAGGCCTCATGTCACCTGCGCTCGTTACACCTGCAAACTCCACCGTTACGTAGCGAAAGCCCCGTAGGACGGCCTCGCGTCCTGGTGAATTGCGTTGGTCAGGGTCGGTTTTTGACCGTTGGTCCGCTGTCCAGGCCGCTTTTGGCGGCGTTCGCGACTATAGCAGCAATGATTAAGTGCTTCAATTCCATAAAAAATTGTTATCATCCGCGCCATGACGACTACTGCCCCTTCGACCCCAGGCGTACAACTGCTTGAGGTCTCGCCGGAATATGCCGGCCAACGTATTGATAACTTCCTTCTCGCTCGGCTCAAAGGCGTGCCCAAGACCTTGATTTATCGCATTTTGCGCAAAGGCGAAGTGCGGGTGAACAAAGGTCGGATCAAGCCCGAATACAAGCTGCAGGCGGGCGATATCGTGCGCGTGCCGCCGGTTCGCGTGCCTGAGCGCGACGAACCCGTGCCGCTGGCACAAGGCCTGCTGCAGCGACTCGAGGCCTCGATTGTCTACGAAGACAAGGCGCTGCTCGTGATCAACAAGCCTTGCGGCATCGCGGTTCACGGCGGCAGTGGCTTGAATTACGGGGTGATCGAAGCCTTTCGTCAGTTGCGTCCCGATTGCAAGGAGCTGGAACTGGTTCACCGTCTGGACCGCGACACTTCCGGCCTGCTGATGATCGCCAAGAAGCGCAGCATGTTGCGTCACTTGCATACGGCACTGCGCGGCGATGGCGTCGACAAGCGCTACATGGCGCTGGTTCGCGGTAACTGGGCGTCCTCGATCAAGCAGGTCCGGGCTTCGCTCGGCAAGAGTAACCTGCGCTCCGGCGAGCGAATGGTCGAGGTGGACGAGGAAGAGGGCAAGGAGTCCGTGACCGTGTTCAAGGTCCTGCGTCGCTTTGGCGACTTTGCCACCCTGATCGAAGCCAAGCCTATTACCGGCCGTACCCACCAGATCCGCGTTCATACCTTGCACGCCGGGCACTGCATTGCCGGCGACAGCAAGTACGGTGATGACGATTTCAGCAAGGAAATCCGTGATCTGGGCGGCAAGCGGTTGTTTCTGCACGCCTACATGCTGACCGTGCCGCTGCCCGATGGCGGTGAGCTCAAATTGCAGGCGCCGGTCGACGAAATGTGGGCCAAGACTGTGGAGCGATTGAGTGCGCCCATCTGATTACAAGCTGCTGATATTCGATTGGGATGGCACCCTGGCTGATTCCATTGGTCGGATTGTCGAAGCGATGCATGTGGCGTCCGAGCGATCCGGTTTTCAATTGCGCGATGATCTCGCCGTCAAGGGCATCATCGGGCTGGGGTTGCCGGAGGCGATCCGCACGCTGTATCCGGACATCAGCGATAGCGAGCTGATCGCCTTTCGCGAGCATTATGCCGACCACTACATCGCCTCGGAGGCGGTGCCTTCTCCGTTGTTCGAGGGGGTGGTTGAATCGATGCAGGCGTTTCGCGCCGAGGGATATCACCTGGCAGTCGCAACGGGCAAGGCTCGGCGTGGGTTGGATCGGGTGTTGAATGCGCACGGTTGGGCTGACTATTTCGATATCACTCGTGCCGCCGACGAAACCGCCAGCAAGCCTCACCCACTGATGCTTGAGCAGATTCTTGCGCATTGCCAGGTTCGCCCGGAACAGGCGCTGATGGTCGGCGACTCATCCTTCGATTTGCAGATGGCGCGCAACGCCGGCATGGATTCGGTCGCGGTCAGCTATGGCGCCCAATCGATCGAGTCGTTGAAGCTGTTCGAGCCTCGCTTGGCCATCGATCACTTTTCAGAATTGCATGCCTGGCTGAGTCAGCCGGCTTAATACGTTTTTGCTGGGGTAGATGTCATGACCGACGAATGGAAAGCACCCGCCAAGGCGAGCGCAGAGAGCGGTGACGAGAAGAGCTGGAAGCTGTTGGAAAAAACCTTGCTGGCGGGCGTTCAGGAGCAGCGCCGTTCCCGGCGTTGGGGGATTTTCTTCAAGCTGTTGACCTTTGTATACCTGTTTGGCGCGCTGTTGTTGTTCTCACCGCTGATGGACATGGAAAAAGCCGCTACCCGCAGCGGCAACTACACCGCGCTGATCGACATCAATGGCATGATCGCCGACAAGGAGCCGGCCAGCGCCGACAATATCGTTGGCAGTCTGCGTGCGGCCTTTGAGGACAAGAAGGTCAAAGGTGTCATCCTGCGCATCAACAGCCCGGGTGGCAGTCCGGTGCAGTCAGGCTACGTCTATGACGAGATCCGTCGTTTGCGCGGTCTGCACCCTGATACCAAGCTCTACGCAGTGATTTCCGATCTGGGTGCTTCCGGTGCCTACTACATCGCCAGTGCTGCCGATCAGATCTACGCCGACAAGGCGAGTCTGGTGGGTTCCATCGGTGTGACGGCGGCCGGGTATGGTTTTGTCGGCACCATGGAAAAACTGGGTGTCGAGCGTCGCACCTACACCTCGGGCGAGCACAAGTCCTTTCTTGATCCGTTTCAGCCGCAAAAGCCTGAAGAAACAGCGTTCTGGCAAGGCGTGCTCGACACCACGCACAAGCAGTTCATCAACAGCGTCAAGCAGGGTCGGGGCGATCGCCTGAAGGACAAAGAGCATCCGGAGCTGTTTTCCGGTCTCGTATGGTCTGGCGAGCAGGCTTTGCCGCTGGGGCTGGTGGATGGCCTGGGCAATGCCAGTTCGGTTGCGCGTGATGTGATCGGGGAAAAAGAACTGGTCGACTTCACCGTTCAGGAATCGCCATTCGACCGCTTCTCGAAAAAGCTTGGTGCCAGCGTGGCTGAGCATTTGGCGATGTGGATGGGGTTCAGCGGTCCGTCGTTGCGCTGATTTCGACACAATCAAGAAAACCGGCCCCACATTTGCGTAATGCTGTTCACTTGAGGGTGAACATTGTACCCGTGGCGAGGGAGCTTGCTCCCGCAGGGGCGCGAAGCGGCCCCAAAAGCGATCCGACAAGCTCCCTCGCCACAGGATGCCTCAGGGGATTTGCACGCCCTCGGCCAGCAGCATGTCGATCAGGCGGATCAGCGGCAGGCCGACAAGGCTGGTGGCGTCGGTGCCTTCGGTGCTTTGAAACAGGCTCACACCCAGGCCTTCGGCCTTGAAGCTGCCCGCGCAATCGTAGGGCTGCTCGGCGTGCAGGTAGCGTTCGATGCGCGCTGCCTCGAGTGTGCGCATGTGTACGGTGAACGGCACGCAGTCGACCTGGCAGTGGCCGGTCTCGCTGTTGAGCAGCGCCAGTCCAGTCAGGAAGGTCACGCTGGCACCGCTTGAGGCCAGCAGCTGTTCGCGGGCCTTTTCGAAGGTGTGGGGTTTGCCGATAATCTTGTCGCCGAGTACGGCGACCTGGTCGGAACCGATGATCAGATGAGCGGCATGGCTGTGCGCCAGTGCGCGGGCTTTGTGCTCGGCGAGACGTTTTACCAGATCAATGGCAGGCTCGCCGGGGCGATGGCTTTCATCAATGTCCGGAGAGCTGCAAGTGAACGGCAGCCGCAGGCGGGCCAGCAAATCCCGGCGATAGACCGAGCTGGAAGCAAGTAATAAAGGCAGCATGCGCAACTCCAAATGGCAGGTGCGAATTCTAGCGAGGCTTCCAAGTGACGGACAGGGCTGAATTTCCTTTGACATGGGCGGGTGCATCCCTATAATGCTGCGCCTATGTTGAATGACCCGATTCCACCTCACGTTGACCCGCGCAAATTGGCTGACCGTGGCACCACCCTTCAAGGTGAAATGCTGCTGGCCGATTTGGAGAGACTCTGCGACCCGCTTTCCGACAATGTCGGTACGGTGCAGGCTAAATTCGTTTTTGAACGAGATGAACGTAAATCTGTGGTAATTCACAGCTTTATCGACACTGAAGTCAAAATGGTTTGCCAGCGTTGTCTTGAGCTGGTCACCCTGCCGATCCATAGCGAATGCAGTTATGCTGTGGTGAAGGAGGGTGCGAATACCCAGTCGTTGCCGAAAGGTTATGACGTGCTGGAACTGGGCGAAGATCCATTGGATCTGCAGTCACTGATCGAGGAGGAGCTTCTGCTCGCCTTGCCCATTGTGCCTGCTCATCATCCGGAAGAATGCCAGCAGCCGGCGGGAGCAGATGAGCCCGAACCGAGCGAGGACGAGGTAACGCGGTCCAACCCGTTCAGTGTATTGGCGCAGTTAAAGCGTGACCCAAACGTTTAGGAGTTAATCAATTATGGCTGTTCAGCAGAACAAAAAATCCCGCTCTGCCCGTGACATGCGCCGTTCGCACGACGCTCTCGAGGCTAGCACCCTGTCTGTAGAAAAAACCACCGGTGAAGTTCACCTGCGTCACCACGTATCGCCAGAAGGCGTATACCGTGGCCGTAAAGTGATCGACAAGGGCGCTGACGAGTAATCACTTGTCCGCTCAAGTCATCGCGATTGACGCAATGGGCGGGGACTTCGGTCCCCGCAGCATTGTTCAGGCCAGTCTCGCTTGCCTGTCTGCTACACCCTCGCTGCACCTGACCCTCGTCGGTCAACCCTCCCTTCTTGAAGAACTGATCGCTGGCCATTCGGCTGTGGATCGCGCGCGCCTGTCGATTGCTCCGGCGTCCGAAGTCATCACCATGGACGAGAAACCTGCCCAGGCCCTGCGTGGCAAGCCCGATTCGTCGATGCGCGTGGCGCTTGAGTTATTGCGCGACGGCAAGGTTCAGGCGTGTGTCAGTGCTGGCAATACTGGCGCGTTGATGGCGTTGTCGCGGTTTGTGCTCAAGACGTTGCCGGGTATCGATCGCCCGGCCATGGTGGCGGCGATTCCGACGCAGAAAGGTTACTGCCAGTTGCTCGACCTGGGGGCCAATGTCGATTGCAGTGCCGAACATCTGCTGCAATTTGCAGTGATGGGCTCGGTCGCGGCAGAAACCTTGGGTATTGTTCGTCCACGGGTGGCCTTGCTGAACATCGGCACCGAGGACATCAAGGGCAATCAGCAGGTCAAGCTGGCTGCAACCTTGTTGCAAAGTGCCCGAGGTATCAACTACATCGGTTTCGTCGAAGGTGACGGCTTGTACCGTGGCGAGGCGGACGTGGTGGTGTGCGACGGGTTTGTCGGCAATATCCTGCTCAAGTCCAGCGAGGGGCTGGCGACCATGATCGCCGGGCGAATCGAAGCGTTGTTCAAGAAAAGCCTGCCTTCACGCATGGTGGGGGCGTTGGCGCTGCCGCTGATGAAGCGACTGCAGGCTGACCTGGCGCCGGCACGACATAACGGTGCGAGCTTTCTCGGCTTGCAGGGTATTGTCGTAAAAAGCCACGGTTCCGCCGGGGTGCAGGGTTTTCAGAGTGCTATTTCCCGCGCCTTGATCGAAATTCAGGAAAATCTGCCAGAACGCATTCACGGTCGTCTGGAGGATTTGTTGCTTTAGGCGTTTTCGTCGGACAATGCTTAAATGTGACCGCTCAGTTCAATTGGCCATCCAACTGTCAGTTTCTTGCGTCCCCGATGGCGGGACGTCAATTCTCCGACGACAAGATCATTAGGGGCTTGTTACATGTCTGCTTCCCTCGCATTCGTCTTTCCGGGACAAGGTTCGCAGTCCCTCGGCATGCTGGCCGAGTTGGGCGCGCAACATCCGGTTGTCCTCGAAACATTCAAAGAAGCCTCCGATGCTCTGGGTTACGACCTGTGGGCACTGACCCAGCAAGGGCCGGAAGAGCAACTCAATCAAACCGATAAAACCCAACCGGCAATCCTGACCGCTTCGATCGCCCTGTGGCGCTTGTGGCTGGCAGAAGGCGGCGCGCGCCCGGCTTATGTTGCCGGTCACAGCCTGGGTGAATACAGCGCACTGGTTGCCGCTGGCAGCCTGAGCCTCGGCGACGCGGTGAAGCTGGTCGAGCGTCGTGGTCAGTTGATGCAGGAAGCCGTTCCGGCCGGGCAGGGCGGCATGGCCGCGATCCTTGGTCTGGACGACGCCGATGTGCTGGCAGCCTGCGCCGAAGCGGCGCAAGGTGAAGTGGTCAGCGCGGTCAACTTCAACTCCCCTGGCCAGGTGGTGATCGCCGGTGCCAAGGCCGCGGTCGAGCGTGCCATCGAAGGTTGCAAGGCGCGTGGTGCCAAGCGTGCCATGCCGTTGCCGGTCAGCGTGCCGTCGCACTGCGAGCTGATGCGTCCGGCTGCTGAGCGTTTTGCCGAGTCGATCGCAGCGATCGACTGGAAGGCTCCGCAAATTCCGCTGGTGCAGAACGTCAGTGCCGATGTGCCTGCCGATCTGGAAACCCTCAAGCGCGATCTGCTTGAACAGCTTTACAAGCCTGTACGCTGGGTCGAGTCGGTCCAGGCGCTGGCAGCCAAGGGTGCGACCAATCTGGTCGAGTGCGGTCCTGGCAAAGTGCTCGCCGGCCTGAACAAACGCTGCGCCGAAGGCGTATCGACTTCCAACCTCAATACCCCAGACGCTTTCGCTGCCGCCCGTGCAGCGTTGGCCTGAATCAGGAGAAACTTGCATGAGTCTGCAAGGTAAAGTTGCACTGGTCACCGGTGCAAGCCGTGGCATCGGCCAGGCCATCGCCCTGGAGCTGGGTCGTCAGGGCGCCATCGTAGTTGGCACCGCGACCACCGCTTCGGGTGCCGAGCGTATTGCCGCCACGTTGAAAGAAAACGGTATCCAGGGCACCGGCATTGAGCTCAATGTCACCAGCGACGAGTCCGTGGCGGCTGTCCTGGCGAGCATTCAGGAGCAGTTCGGTGCGCCGGCGATTCTGGTCAACAATGCCGGTATCACCCGCGATAACCTGATGATGCGCATGAAAGACGACGAGTGGCATGACGTTGTCGATACCAACCTGAACAGTCTGTTCCGCCTGTCCAAGGGCGTTTTGCGCGGTATGACCAAAGCCCGTTGGGGACGAATTATCAGTATTGGCTCGGTTGTGGGTGCCATGGGCAACGCAGGCCAAGTAAACTACGCTGCCGCCAAGGCCGGTCTGGAAGGTTTCAGCCGTGCACTGGCGCGTGAAGTCGGTTCGCGTTCGATTACGGTAAACTCGGTGACTCCAGGGTTCATTGATACCGATATGACCCGCGAACTGCCCGAGGCACAGCGTGAAGCCTTGCAGACGCAGATTCCGCTGGGTCGTCTGGGACAAGCTCAAGAGATCGCGTCTGTGGTCGCTTTTCTTGCCTCCGACGGTGCGGCTTACGTTACTGGGGCTACAATCCCGGTGAACGGCGGGATGTACATGAGTTAAATGTGACGGATTGCTTCAAAAAAATGTCATACGAGCTGTCTAAAATCCGTTATAAAGCTGCAATCTATTTATAGGCAGAGGGTCACCGGGTTTGAGGAGTGAAGCTTTCAGTTGAAAAACTGAAAAGTCTTTCTATACACTTACCCACTGGCCAGCTGCCTGAATTTGTCCATTAGGAGTGAAAACAAGGTATGAGCACCATCGAAGAGCGCGTCAAGAAAATCGTTGCCGAGCAACTGGGCGTTAAAGAAGAAGAAGTGGTCAACACTGCTTCCTTCGTTGAAGACCTGGGTGCTGACTCCCTTGACACCGTTGAGCTGGTGATGGCTCTGGAAGAGGAATTCGAGACCGAAATCCCTGACGAAGAAGCTGAGAAGATCACTACTGTACAAGCTGCAATCGACTACGTTACTAGCCATCAGGCGTAATAGTTTGTAATCGTTGCTTGCTGTCATGGAAAAACCGCACTGCCATCATGGCGTGCGGTTTTTTCTTTAGGCCTGATGCAAAGTCGTCATTTGAAAAAAGGAGAGTGCTGTGTCGCGTAGACGCGTCGTAGTCACCGGTATGGGTATGTTGTCGCCACTGGGCACGGATGTGCCGAGCAGTTGGCAGGGCATTCTGGCTGGCCGCAGTGGCATTGGTCTGATCGAACACACCGACCTTTCTGCCTATTCCACCCGTTTTGGCGGCTCGGTAAAGGGCTTCAATGTCGAGGAATACCTGTCGCTCAAGGAAGCACGCAAGCTCGACCTGTTCATTCAGTACGGTCTGGCCGCAGGTTTTCAGGCAGTGCGCAATGCGGGCCTGGAAGTCACCGACGCCAACCGCGAGCGCATCGGCGTGGCCATGGGTTCGGGTATTGGCGGCTTGACCAATATCGAAGAAACCAGCCGCACGCTGCACGAAACCGGCCCGCGACGGATTTCTCCGTTTTTCGTACCCGGCTCGATCATCAATATGATTTCCGGCTTCCTGTCCATCCACCTGGGTGCACAGGGTCCTAACTATGCCATCGCCACGGCGTGTACCACCGGTACGCACTGCATCGGCATGGCAGCGCGCAACATCATGTACGACGAAGCTGACGTGATGATTGCCGGTGGCGCCGAAATGGCCGCCTGCGGCCTGGGCATGGGCGGCTTTGGTGCCTCCCGCGCACTGTCGACCCGCAATGACGAGCCGACCCGCGCCAGCCGTCCATGGGACAAGGGCCGCGATGGCTTCGTATTGTCCAACGGTGCCGGTGCGCTGGTTCTGGAAGAACTGGAGCACGCCAAGGCCCGTGGCGCGACCATTTATGCCGAGCTGATCGGTTTCGGTACCAGCGGCGATGCTTACCACATGACCTCGCCACCCGCCGACGGCGCCGGTGCTGCCCGCTGCATTACCAATGCGCTGCGCGATGCCAAAATCAATGGCGACCAAGTGCAGTACATCAATGCCCACGGTACTTCGACTCCTGCCGGCGACCTCGCGGAAGTCAATGCAATCAAGTCGGTGTTCGGCGAGCACGCCTACAACCTGGCGGTCAGCTCTACCAAGTCGATGACCGGTCACCTGCTCGGCGCGGCCGGCGCGGTTGAAGCGATCTTCAGCGTGCTGGCGATCAACAGCCAGGTGGCACCACCGACCATCAACCTGGATGAGCCGGATGAAGGCTGCGATCTCGATTTCGTACCGCACACGGCGCGCAACATGGAAATCGATGTGGTCCTGTCCAACTCCTTCGGTTTTGGCGGCACCAACGGCTCGCTGGTGTTTCGCCGGTTCGCAGGCTGATGGAAAGCTGGGTCGACGGTCAGCCGGCTGACACGCTGTCGCTGAAAGATCGCGGCCTGGCTTACGGCGATGGTTTGTTCGAAACCATTGCCGTGCGCAATGGTTTCCCGGTGATGCTGGATCGCCATGTATTGCGGTTGACCAGAGGGTGTCAGCGGCTGGCAATCAACCTCGATCATGGCACCATGGTTACAGAGCTGCTCAACTACGCTGCAAAGCTCGACGAAGGCGTTCTCAAGCTGATCATCACCCGTGGTGACAGTTTGCGCGGATATGCCTTTGACCCCTCTGTTCAAGCCCGCCGCATCTTGCTGGGTAATCCTCCGGCGACCTATCCAGCCGCGCATGCCGAGCAAGGCATCCGCTTGTTTCCCTGTACTACACGCCTTTCAGATCAGCCCCTGCTTGCCGGACTCAAACACTTGAATCGGTTGGAACAGGTGCTCGCCCGTTCCGAATGGCAAGATAGCGACCATGCCGAGGGCTTGCTGCTCGACCGGGCTGGCCGCGTCATCGAGGGAGTGTTCAGCAACCTGTTCATGGTATGCGATGACGTGCTGATCACCGCCGATCTGAACCGCTGCGGCGTGGAAGGGGTGATGCGTGCCGAATTATTGTTTCAAGCCGAGTCACTGGGCATTCCCACGCAAATAACCGATATCACGCTGGATCAGCTGCAATCGGCAGATGAAGTCTTTGTCTGCAACAGCGTTTATGGCGTGTGGCCAGTGCATGCCTGTGGTGCACTGAGCTGGCCGGTTGGGCCGCTCACCCGTAAACTTCAAACCATTGCCCGTGCGCTACTGGATGTTTGATACGTGAGACGTAAATTCTTGCTGCTGCTGGAAACCGGACTGGTTCTGGCGGGGCTGATGTTGGGTGCTTCTGCCTGGAAAATTCATTCGGCGCTGGTTCAGCCGCTGAACATTACTCAGGAAGAATTGCTGGAGGTGCCCAAAGGCACCACACCGAACCGCACCTTTTTGCGAATGGAAGCCGACGGCATCATCAAGGATGCGTTCTGGTTGCGCGTTTACTGGCGCTTCAACCTGCCCAAGCAGCCTTTGCACAGCGGCGAATACCGCATGACGCCCGGCATGACTGTCGAAGGTCTGATCGACCTGTGGAAGCGCGGTGAAATGGTGCAATACAGCCTGACGCTGGTCGAAGGCTGGAATTTCCATCAAGTCCGTGCGGCGCTGGCCAAAGAGGAAAAGATCGAGCAAACCCTTGACGGTCTGAGCGACAGCCAGGTCATGGACAAGCTTGGTCATACCGGGGTTTTCCCGGAAGGGCGGTTCTTCCCCGACACCTATCGTTTCGTGCGGGGCATGACCGACGTCGAGCTGCTGAAGACGGCCTACGACCGTCTCGATGAAGTGTTGGCGAAGGAGTGGAATCAGCGTGCCTCCGATTTGCCCTACAGCGGTCCGTATCAAGCCCTGATCATGGCCTCGCTGGTGGAGAAGGAAACCGGCGTGCCACAGGAGCGCGGGCAGATTGCCGGCGTGTTCGTGCGGCGCATGGCGATGGGCATGCTGTTGCAGACTGATCCGACGGTCATTTATGGCCTGGGCGATCGATACAACGGCAAGCTGACACGCGCCCATCTGAAGGAAGCGACGCCTTACAACACCTATATGATTTCCGGCCTGCCGCCGACTCCGATAGCCATGGTTGGCCGTGAAGCGATCCACGCGGCGCTGAATCCGGTGGAGGGCAGCAGCCTCTATTTCGTTGCTCGCGGTGATGGCAGCCATGTGTTTTCCGATGACCTGGATGCCCACAACAATGCCGTGCGAGAGTATCAGCTCAAGCGTCGCGCCGATTACCGTTCCAGCCCCGCACCGGTGACTGCGCCCGAATCGCCGGAAAATGCGATTGAGGAACCTCAAACCGAAGAGCCTCAGGCTGAGCCGGACCAGGCGCCGATCCCGGCTGCATCTCCCGACACTACTCCCGAGGCTTTGCCGCAAGTGCCGCCACAAGAACCTGCACCTACGCCCGCACCGGATGCAGCCGCGCCGCAAAACCCGCAATGATTCTGACTAAGGACCGCCTGTGACTGGCTTGTTTATTACGCTGGAAGGCCCGGAAGGCGCCGGCAAGAGCACCAATCGTGAATACCTGGCCGAGCGCCTGCGCGCAGCCGGTATCGAGGTCGTGCTGACCCGTGAGCCGGGAGGTACACCATTGGCCGAGCGCATTCGTGAAGTGCTGCTGGCCCCGGTCGATGAGGTGATGAATCCGGACACCGAACTGCTACTGGTATTTGCAGCGCGTGCCCAGCATCTGGCCGAGGTGATTCGCCCGGCGCTGGCCCGTGGTGCGGTGGTCTTGTGTGATCGTTTCACGGATTCGACTTATGCCTATCAGGGTGGTGGCCGCGGCTTGTCACTGGAGCGAATCGCCGCGCTGGAAACCTTTGTCCAGGGTGATCTGCGCCCCGACCTGACGCTGATCTTCGATCTGCCGGTGGAAGTCGGTCTGGCCCGCGCCAGTGCACGCGGACGTCTGGATCGTTTTGAGCTGGAGGGCCGGGCCTTTTTCGATGCCGTGCGCAATGCCTTCCTCACGCGCGCAGCTGCGGAGCCGGCACGTTATGTCCTGGTCGACGCCGCGCAATCGCTGGCGCAGGTTCAGCTGGCTCTGGACGCCTTGCTCCCACGTCTGCTGGAGTTGACCCGTGGCTGAAGCCTATCCGTGGCAGGACAGTCTGTGGCAACAACTGGCCGGTCGTGCTCAGCACGCGCATGCCTATTTGTTGCACGGCCCGGCCGGGATCGGCAAGCGGGCGTTGGCCGAGCGTTTGATGGCCAGCCTGTTGTGCCAGCGTCCAACTGCTCAGGACGCCTGTGGAGAATGCAAATCCTGCCTGTTGCTCAAGGCAGGCAGTCATCCGGACAACTACATCCTGGAGCCGGAAGAAGCCGACAAGGCGATCAAGGTCGATCAGGTTCGCGACCTGGTCAGTTTCGTGGTGCAGACCGCGCAGTTGGGCGGACGCAAAGTGGTGCTGATCGAGCCGGTCGAGTCGATGAACATCAACGCGGCCAATGCCTTGCTCAAAAGCCTTGAAGAACCTTCAGGCGACACGGTGCTGCTGTTGGTCAGTCACCAGCCCAGCCGTCTGCTGCCGACCATCAAGAGTCGCTGCGTGCAGCAGGCCTGTCCGCTGCCAAGCGAAGCCATGAGCCAGGCCTGGCTGGCCAAGGCCTTGCCCGATTGTTCGGAAGACGAACGGGTTGAATTGCTGACGTTGGCTGCCGGCTCTCCTCTGGCCGCCGTCAACCTGCAGGCCCAGGGCGTTCGCGAGCAGCGTGCGCAAGTGGTCGAAGGGGTAAAGAAATTGCTCAAGCAGCAGCAATCGCCGACGCAACTGGCCGAGGGTTGGAATGCGATCCCGCTATTGTTGCTCTTCGACTGGTTCTGCGACTGGTCGAGTCTGATCCTGCGCTATCAGTTGACCCAGGATGAAGAAGGCTTGGGGCTGACCGACATGCGCAAGGTGATTCAGTACCTGGCTCAGAAATCGGCGCAAGACAAAGTCCTGAATATCCAGGACTGGATTCTCGCCCAGCGCCAGAAGGTGTTGAGCAAGGCCAACCTCAATCGGGTCTTGCTGCTGGAGGCCCTGCTGGTGCAATGGGCATCCTTGCCTACCCAGAGGTGACGGTCTGCGCCTAGACTCTGTGCATCAGCAGTGGAGGTCAGCATGAACGAATCTGTCAGCCCGGGGCCACGCAACGGCATTTTGTCGCTCACCATCAAGGACAAATCCGTGCTTTACGCGGCCTACATGCCGTTCATCAAGAACGGTGGCCTGTTTATCCCGACCAACAAGAGCTACAAGTTGGGCGATGAGGTATTCATGCTGCTGCATCTTATGGATGAGCCGGAAAAAATCCCGGTGGCCGGAAAGGTCGCCTGGGTCACGCCCAAAGGCGCGCAGGGTAACCGTGCCGCCGGTGTCGGCGTACAGTTCGGCGACGGTGACGACACCGCTCGCAGTCGAATCGAAACCCATCTGGCCGGAGCACTGAAGTCCGACCGTCCCACTCATACGATGTAAGTTGCAGCCATTTTTATGCTCGTAGATTCCCATTGCCACCTTGATCGACTTGACCTTGCCGCCCACGACGGTTCCCTCGATGCCGCACTGGATGCGGCACGTCAGCGCGGGGTAGGGCACTTTCTGTGTATCGGCGTCAGCGTCGACAACGCTGCCGAGGTCAAAGCCCTGGCCGAGAAATACGACGACGTGGACTGCTCGGTCGGCGTGCATCCGCTGGATGTGCAGCCCGGCGCCGCACCCGCGCTGGACTGGCTGTTGCAGGAACTCAATCACCCACGCGTAGTGGCGATCGGGGAAACCGGTCTGGATTATCACTACGAGCCCGAGGCAGCCGAGTTACAGCAGCAATCGTTCAGGCTGCACCTGCAAGCGGCAAAGCAGACTGGCAAGCCAGTGATCATTCATACCCGTGGTGCGCGCGCCGACACCTTGAACCTGCTGCGCGAAGCGGCGTTGCCTCAGGCAGGCGTGCTGCACTGTTTCACCGAAGATTGGGACATGGCGAAAGCCGCGCTGGACATGGGGTATTACATTTCCCTGTCGGGGATAGTCACGTTCCGCAACGCGGACGCATTACGTGATGTGGCGAGCAAGGTGCCGGCGGACCGCTTGCTGGTGGAAACCGATTCGCCGTACCTGGCACCGATTCCTCATCGCGGCAAACCGAACCTGCCGCAGTACGTGCGAGAGGTTGCGGAATTTCTGGCAATGTTGCGCGGCGAGTCCTACGAGCGATTTGCTGAACAGACCACCGAAAACTTCCAGCGATTGTTTCCCCTGGCGCATGTCAGGGCAGCGTCGTAACGCCAGAAACAAATCGCAGCCTGGGGCCGCGCCCACGGGGCTTTGGTCGTTAAATCGCAGGCAAAAAAAACCCGGGTTCTGGGGGGTGAATCCGGGTTAAGACCATTAGGAGTAAAACAATGGTACGCGGTCCGTTGGTACCAATATCGGCGTGACACTTGGGGGAGATGTCCCGCCGACAGTTCAAGTATTGATCAGTATTGCGCCCAGTCCAGTTTGAGAACCGGGGTTTTTAAACAAATTTGGAATACGGGCGCTTCGGAAGAGTTCTCATCAACCTTGCGGCGTGCGCAAAATGACCAGAAAACACAGATATGGTCGGATGATCCGTGCATTTTGGCGCAAGTTAGGCATAATACGCGGCTTCGAATTTTGACCCCTACAGACCTTTTCTTATGCATAAAGAACCTCGTAAGGTCCGTGAGTTTCGTCGCCGCGAGCAAGAAATTCTCGATACCGCGCTCAAGCTGTTCCTCGAACAAGGTGAAGACAGTGTCACCGTCGAGATGATTGCTGATGCCGTCGGTATCGGCAAAGGCACGATCTACAAGCACTTCAAATCCAAGGCCGAGATTTATCTGCGCCTGATGCTCGATTACGAGCGCGATTTGAACGAATTGCTGCATTCCGCCGACGTCGACAAGGACAAGGAAGCCCTGTCCCGCGCCTATTTCGAATTCCGCATGCGCGATCCGCAACGTTATCGCTTGTTCGATCGCCTGGAAGAAAAGGTGGTCAAGGGCAACCAGGTCCCGGAGATGATCGAGGAGCTGCACAAGATCCGTGCCTCGAACTTCGAACGCCTGACCCTGTTGATCAAGGGCCGGATCAGCGAAGGCAAGCTCGAAGACGTGCCGCCGTACTTCCATTACTGCGCGTCCTGGGCGTTGGTGCACGGTGCGGTAGCGCTGTATCACTCGCCGTTCTGGAGCAATGTGCTGGAAGATCAGGAAGGGTTCTTCCAGTTCCTGATGGACATCGGTGTGCGCATGGGCAACAAGCGCAAGCGCGACACCGACACCCCGAGCAGCTGAGCCATTCAGCAGCCTTATTGCCCCATGATTTCGCTACATGAGGCAGTACCGCAGGAATATACTCAGGCATAGGACTTGCTAAAACTTGATTTGTGAGTCAAGTTTTAGCAATCCGAATATCCTTTCGCCGGAGTGGCCATGATCGTTGACCGTCAAGGCAGGCGTTTTCGCAATTTGCGAGTCAGCCTGACATCAGCCTGCAATTACGCCTGTACCTACTGCGTGCCCAATGGCAAGCGGTTGGTGGCTGCGCAGGATGAACTGTCGGCAGAGGCCATGGCGCGTGGTGTGGCCTATCTGATCGAAGCGGCCGGCATCGAGCGTTTGCGCATCACCGGTGGCGAACCGCTGGTCAGCCCCAAACTCGAAACCTTCATGAATGCGGTCGGGCAGATGGGCCTGCAAGACATCAGCCTGACCACCAATGGTCAGTTGCTGGCGAAGAAACTGCCGCTGTTGGTGGATGCAGGTATTCGGCGCATCAACGTTTCCCTCGATACCCTCGACGCCAGCGCCTTCCGCAGCATTGCCCGTGGCGGCGACCTGGCTACCGTGCTCGACGGCATGGATCAGGCACGCAAGGCCGGCATGAAGATCAAGGTGAACATGGTGCCGCTGCGCGGGCAGAACCTCGATCAGGTGATGCCGTTGCTCGATTATTGCCTGGAGCGGGGTTATGAGTTGCGCTTCATCGAGTTGATGCGCATGGGCCACCTGGCCAGTGACTCCAATGGCTTTCTGCAACAGTTCGTCAGCCTGCAGCAATTGCTGAGTCTGATCGGCGAGCGTTATGAATATTTGCAGGCCGATGCGCCGGTGGATGCGACGGCGGTGCGCTACGAGATTCCCGGGCTTGGGCATTTCGGCGTGATCGCCAATGAAAGCGTGCCGTTCTGTCGGACTTGTTCGCGCTTGCGTCTTTCCTCCACGGGATGGCTGCATGGCTGCCTGTCGTCGAGCAATCGCCACTATGTCGGCGATCTGCTGGACAAGCCGCGCCATCAGGCGTTGCCGGCCTTGCAGCGATTGCTGGTGAAAGCTCTTGGGGACAAGCAGGAGGTGGCGTTCTCAGGTGGCGCTACCGTCATGAAGATTATCGGCGGCTGATTGACCCCTGTGGCGAGGGAGCTTGCTCCCGCTGGGGTGCGAAGCAGCCCTAAATGATCAAATACACAGTATTCCTCAGTATTTACGACTGCTGCGCAGCCGAGCGGGAGCAAGCTCCCTCGCCACATGATCAATCCGGAAATATCCGTGATCGCGAGGAATGGCGCAAAATCTGCATCCCACGGCCATTCGCCGGTTTTCCGTCACCGGCCTCTGGAGGATAGGATGCGTAGCCTGGTTTTGCTGCTGGCCGTTTTGGCGCTCGGTGGCTGCATGAACGTCAGCGATATGGCCGAAGGGACTCGCTACCATATGAGCGATGCAGGCCTGCTTGATCACAGCGACAGCCGCCGCGTGAACAACCTGCGCATTCAGCCGGACTCGTTCGTCTACATCGCTCAGGGCGCGTTCGTGCCGCCGGGCAGTGCCGTGTACCCTCGGCCAAACGTGATCGCCGAAGTCGCCTTCGACGGCTTCATCGAATACTTTCCGATGGTGCGCCGCGCGCGCGTGCCGGAAGGCCTCGATCAGGCGATGAGCGAAGCCCGTGCCCTGGGTGCGCATTATCTGCTTTACACGCGATTCGCCAAATCCGATGACCGCATCGGCAACTCCGATGAGTGGCTGGATCAGGAAGCCGTGGATCGCCTTGGCGTCGATACCGGCGTGATTCAAATCATGTTGATCGAGACCAGCACCCAGTATTTGATTGATACTGCACGTATCAAGAGTCGTGGCGGTTTACTGACGTTCCACGACAACAAGCCAGAAGACTTGCTGGGCCCGCCGCTGGAGCAATACGCTCGTAGCCTGCTGGGGCTCAGCGACCAGTAAATCAAAGGAGAACGCCATGAGTGGCCCGCAAAAAGCCAACGACCTGTTGGGGCAAATCCCCAAGACCAAAGGCTTGCCACCGGTCCACTTGTGGAATCCTGACTTCTGCGGCGATATCGATATGCGCATCGCCCGGGACGGTACCTGGTACTACCTGGGCACGCCGATTGGACGCAAGCCGATGGTCAAGCTGTTCTCCACGATCATTCGCCGCGACGGCGATGATTACTTTCTGATTACCCCGGTTGAAAAGGTCGGCATCAAAGTCGATGACGCGCCGTTTGTGGCGATTGCCGTGGACGTGGAAGGCGAGGGTGAACAGCAGGTTTTGCGCTTCACCACCAATGTCGACGAAACCACCGAAGCCGGTGCTGAACACCCGATTCGCGTGGTGATTGATCCGCTCACACAAGAACCCGCGCCCTATGTGCATGTGCGCACCAACCTCGAAGCGCTGATCCATCGCAATGTGTTCTATCAATTGGTGGAACTGGCGGTGAGTCGCGAACTGGACGGGCAGCGTTGGCTGGGTGTTTGGAGCGGCGGCGAGTTCTTCCCCATTGGCCTCGAGCCCTGACGCAAAACCCTGTAGGAGCGAGCCTGCTCGCGATGAGGTCGTGACATTCAACATCCTGGTTGCTTGTTACATCGCCATCGCGAGCAGGTTCGCTCCTATTGGGGGTTGTGTGTTCAAAAAATCAAATTGACAACCAATCATATGATGATTAGCGTGGGCATCCATTGCGAACGGCTTTGAGGTGTCCATGTCCAGCAGCTTTCATGCGTCGACGGTCGATTGGCTGGGTTGCTGGATCGCGACCGGGCAGATCAAACCCGGGGAAACGCTCAAGGTCGAAGCCGATCTCGGCGAGCAGCTCGGGGTCAGCCGCACCGTCATTCGCGAAGCCATCAAGACTCTGGTTGCCAAGGGCATGCTCGAAGTCGGGCCGAAAGTCGGCACGCGGGTGTTGCCGGTGCGGCGCTGGAATCTCTTCGATCCACAAGTCGTAGGCTGGTTGTCACGCAGCGGATTGCCGGAAAACTTCGTCGATGACTTGCTCGACCTGCGTCGCACCATCGAGCCCATGGCCGTGCGCTGGGCTTGCGAGCGGGCGAATGCCGAGCAGGTTAAAGCCGTGCTGCTGGCCTACAACGCCCTGGAAAGGGCGGTGGAAAGCGGTGTCGATTACAACCGCGCGGATCAGATATTCCATGAGTGCATTCTTGCTGCCAGCCACAACCAATTCATTGAACAAATGATCCCGGCCCTCGGTGCGCTATTGGCGGTGTGTTTCGAAGTGTCCGCTGCCGACCCCGACGAACTGCGCCGCACCTTGCCCATTCATAAAGACATGGCCGATGCCATCGCCGCCCGGGATGCCGCGCGGGGCGTCTGGGCTTGCATGACCCTGATCGATAACGCCGACCTGGCGATCAAGCGCTATTACCCGCAAGTCATGGCCGATAAAAAAGCGGGCTGACAAAAAGCACCACGGATAAAAACAATAACAATGCAGGAGGTTTCATGACGTTGACCGCGGTCACCGAACACCGGGCACAGCTGGGCGAAGGCCCCTTCTGGGATGCGCCGACCCAGGCGTTGTACTGGGTGGATATCGCCGGCAAGCAAGCGTTGCGGCTGATCGGCGCGAATGTGCAGATCTGGCAGATGCCTGAGCATGTTTCTGCGTTTATCCCCTGTGAAAGCGGTGATGCTCTGGTGACGTTGAGCAGCGGCGTGTACCGCCTTGATCTTGATTCCCCAGGGCTCGAGCCGCGGCTGACGCTGTTGTGCGTTGCCGATCCGCAACCGGGCAACCGCGCCAACGAAGCCCGCTGCGATGCTCAGGGTCGGCTCTGGCTTGGCACCATGCAAAACAACATCGGCGAACAGGGCGAAGACTTGCCCATCGAGCGCCGCTCGGGTGGGTTGTTCCGTATTGATAGCGATGCGCGGGTGACGCCGTTGCTGCGCGGATCAGGCATTCCCAACACGCTGCTGTGGAGCGATGACGCGACCACCGTGTATTTCGGCGACAGCCTGGACGGCACGTTGTATCGGCACTTCATCCGCACCGACGGCAATCTTGAGCCCGCGCAACCCTGGTTCGGCCCTCATGCACGCGGCGGCCCGGACGGCTCGGCGATGGATGCCGAGGGATTTATCTGGAACGCCCGCTGGGACGGCAGCTGCCTGCTCAGGCTGACGCCGGACGGCAAAGTCGATCGGATAATCGAATTGCCTGTCAGCCGTCCGACCAGTTGTGTGTTCGGCGATGCCGATCTGAAAACCCTGTACATCACCAGTGCCGCGAGCCCGCTCGGTCACCCGCTGGATGGGGCAGTTTTAGCGATTCGGGTGGACGTGCCAGGAAAGCTGTGTACTCGGTTCTCGGGATAAATCCCTAAATATGGGATGCAAATATATATATTGAGATTATCTGCGAGCCGGGTTTATAGTCGGCTCCATCAGTTACACGCACTCACACTTAAAAAAACAAAACAGGTGAAGTGATGCAGCGATCCATGGCTGAACCCCTTTCCTTGCCGGCGGCGCCCACTCCGCCCAAGGGCGAGCGTCTGAAAAACAAGGTAGTGCTGCTGACCGGCGCCGCCCAGGGCATCGGCGAGGCGATTGTTGGGTCTTTTGCGTCGCAACAGGCCAAGCTGATCATCAGCGATATCCAGGCCGGGAAAGTCGAAGCAGTCGCCGCGAATTGGCGAGGCCAAGGGGCCGATGTGCTGGCGATCAAGGCCGACGTTTCGCAACAGCAAGATCTGCATGCCATGGCCAGACTGGCTGTAGAACGTCACGGTCGGATCGACGTGCTGGTCAACTGTGCCGGGGTCAACGTGTTTCGTGACCCACTGCAAATGACCGAAGAGGACTGGCGCCGCTGCTTCGCCATTGATCTCGATGGCGCCTGGTTCGGCTGCAAGGCTGTTTTGCCGCAGATGATCGAGCAAGGCGTCGGCAGCATCATCAACATCGCGTCCACTCATTCTTCTCATATCATTCCGGGCTGTTTTCCCTATCCGGTGGCCAAGCACGGCTTGCTCGGCCTGACCCGTGCCCTGGGGATCGAATACGCGCCCAAAGGTATCCGGGTCAACGCCATCGCCCCGGGCTACATCGAGACTCAATTGAACGTCGACTACTGGAACGGTTTTGCCGATCCACACGCTGAGCGTCAGCGCGCTTTGGAATTGCATCCGCCCAAGCGCATCGGCCAGCCGCAAGAAGTGGCCATGACGGCGGTATTCCTGGCCAGTGATGAAGCGCCGTTCATCAACGCATCCTGCATCACCATCGATGGTGGTCGCTCGGTGATGTACCACAACTGAATGAACGGATTGAGGTGGAAAATTACGCCTGAAATCCAATCATCATACGATATGACTATTAGTAGTACGGCTACACCGCCTTATGGCTTTCAAAGAACGCTCAAGAAAAATAACAAGGAGTCAGCTTATGAATCGTCGTCATGCCATCCGAACCCTGTGCTGTGCCGCCCTGGCGGTTTCGGCGGTCAGCCTGAGCAGCACGCTGCTGGCGGCTGAAGAGGTGAAAATCGGATTTCTGGTCAAGCAAGCGGAAGAGCCCTGGTTCCAGACGGAATGGGCGTTTGCCGAAAAGGCCGGCAAGGACAAGGGCTTTACCCTGATCAAAATCGCCGTGCCGGACGGCGAGAAAACCCTGTCGGCCATCGACAGCCTGGCGGCCAACGGCGCCAAGGGTTTCGTGATCTGCCCGCCGGATGTGTCACTCGGTCCTGCAATCATGGCCAAGGCCAAGCTCAACGGCCTGAAAGTGATTGCTGTGGATGACCGCTTTGTCGATGCCAGCGGCAAGTTCATGGAAGAGGTGCCGTACCTCGGCATGGCCGCCTTTGAAGTTGGCCAGAAGCAGGGCAGCGCCATGGCCACCGAGGCGAAAAAACGCGGCTGGGAATGGAAAGACACCTACGCGGTGATCAACACCTACAACGAACTCGACACCGGCAAGAAACGCACCGACGGTTCGGTCAAGGCGTTGGAAGATGCCGGCATGCCAAAAGACCATATCCTGTTCGCCGCCCTGAAAACCCTCGACGTACCGGGCAGCATGGACGCTACCAACTCGGCGCTGGTGAAACTGCCGGGCGCGGCGAAAAACCTGATCATCGGTGGCATGAACGACAACACCGTGCTCGGCGGCGTGCGTGCCACGGAAGCCGCCGGCTTTACCGCAGCGAACGTGATCGGCATCGGCATCAATGGCACCGACGCCATCGGCGAACTGAAAAAGCCCAACAGCGGCTTCTTCGGTTCGATGCTGCCGAGCCCGCACATCGAAGGCTACAACACCGCCAGCATGATGTACGAGTGGGTCACCGCCGGCAAAGAGCCGCCGAAATACACGGCGATGGACGACGTAACGCTGATCACCCGCGACAACTTCAAGCAGGAACTGGAAAAGATCGGCCTGTGGAATTGAAGGCTGGTTGATTTCATCGGCGGCCTCGGCAACGGGGCCGCCCGTTCTGTGTGAAGAGGTGGGCTATGCACGCGCAAACACAAATACAACACAATGCAGGCGGCAGCTTGCGCTTCAACGGGATCGGCAAGACCTTTCCCGGGGTGAAGGCGCTGGACAACATCAACTTCGTCGCTCATCCGGGGCAGGTTCACGCCTTGATGGGCGAGAACGGCGCCGGCAAGTCGACGCTGCTTAAAATTCTCGGCGGCGCTTACATCCCCAGCAGCGGCAATCTGCAGATCGGCGAGCAGACGATGGCATTCAAATCCACCGCCGACAGCATCGGCAGTGGCGTCGCGGTGATCCACCAGGAGCTGCACCTGGTGCCGGAAATGACCGTGGCGGAAAACCTGTTTCTCGGACATTTGCCGGCCAGTTTCGGCCTGATCAATCGCAGCACGTTGCGTCAGCAGGCATTGGCCTGTCTCAAGGGCCTGGCCGACGAAATCGACCCGCAGCAGAAGGTCGGGCGGTTGTCGCTTGGCCAGCGGCAACTGGTGGAAATCGCCAAGGCGCTGTCCCGTGGCGCCCATGTCATAGCTTTTGACGAACCCACCAGCAGCCTGTCGGCGCGGGAGATCGATCGCTTGATGGCGATCATCGGCCGCCTGCGCAATGAAGGCAAAGTGGTGCTCTACGTTTCTCATCGCATGGAAGAAGTGTTCCGTATCTGCAACGCGGTGACGGTGTTCAAGGACGGCCGTTACGTGCGTACTTTCGAAGACATGCGCGAGCTGACCCACGATCACCTGGTCACGTGCATGGTCGGTCGCGATATCCAGGACATCTACGATTATCGCCCGCGCCCGCGTGGCGCGGTGGCGTTGAAGGTTGACGGCCTGCTCGGCCCGGGTCTGCGCGAACCGGTGAGCTTCGAAGCGCACAAAGGCGAGATCCTCGGGTTGTTCGGTCTGGTTGGGGCGGGGCGCACGGAGTTGTTCCGGATGCTCAGCGGCCTGGAACGCAACACGGCAGGGCGCCTGGAGTTACGCGGTCATGAGCTGAAACTGCGCTCGCCCCGCGACGCGATTTCGGCGGGGATTCTGCTGTGTCCCGAAGACCGCAAGAAGGAGGGCATCATGCCGCTCTCCAGTGTTGCCGAGAACATCAACATCAGCGCACGCGGCGCGCACTCCACCTTCGGTTGCCTGTTGCGCGGCCTGTGGGAAAAGGGCAATGCCGACAAGCAGATCAAGGCGCTGAAAGTGAAGACGCCGAGCGCAGCACAGAAAATCATGTACCTGTCCGGCGGCAATCAACAGAAGGCCATTCTCGGCCGCTGGCTGTCGATGCCGATGAAAGTCCTGCTGCTCGACGAGCCGACCCGTGGCATCGACATCGGCGCCAAGGCCGAGATCTACCAGATCATCCATAACCTGGCGGCGGACGGTATTTCGGTGATCGTGGTGTCCAGCGACCTGATGGAAGTGATGGGCATTTCCGACCGCATCCTGGTGCTGTGCGAAGGCGCGCTGCGTGGCGAACTGAGCCGCGAACAGGCCAATGAATCCAACTTGCTGCAACTGGCTTTGCCGCGCCAACGCGCTGACGGCGTGGCGAACTGAGAGGTGACTATGATGACAACCCAAAACGAAACCCTGCCGACTGCGCGCAAACCCCTGGACTTGCGGCGCTTTCTCGATGACTGGGTGATGCTGCTGGCGGCCGTAGGGATCTTCGTGCTCTGCACTTTGCTGATCGACAACTTTCTTTCGCCATTGAACATGCGCGGGTTGGGGCTGGCGATTTCAACGACCGGGATCGCGGCGTGCACCATGTTGTATTGCCTGGCGTCCGGGCACTTCGACCTGTCGGTGGGATCGGTGATCGCCTGCGCCGGGGTGGTTGCGGCGGTGGTGATGCGCGACACCGACAGCGTGTTGCTGGGCGTCGGCGCGGCGTTGGTGATGGGCCTGATCGTGGGTCTGATCAACGGTATCGTGATTGCCAAGCTGCGGGTCAATGCGTTGATCACCACGCTTGCAACGATGCAGATCGTCCGCGGCCTGGCGTACATCTTTGCCAACGGCAAAGCGGTGGGCGTTTCCCAGGAGTCGTTCTTCGTCTTCGGTAACGGCCAACTGTTCGGCGTGCCGGTGCCGATCCTGATCACGATCGTCTGCTTCCTGTTCTTCGGCTGGTTGCTCAACTACACCACCTATGGCCGCAATACCATGGCCATCGGCGGGAACCAGGAAGCGGCGCTGCTGGCCGGGGTCAACGTTGACCGGACCAAGATCATCATCTTCGCCGTGCACGGTGTCATCGGTGCGTTGGCCGGGGTAATCCTCGCCTCGCGCATGACCTCCGGTCAGCCGATGATCGGCCAGGGTTTCGAGCTGACGGTGATTTCTGCGTGTGTGCTGGGTGGGGTTTCGTTGAGTGGCGGGATTGGCATGATCCGGCACGTGATCGCCGGGGTGCTGATTCTGGCAATCATCGAGAACGCGATGAACCTGAAGAACATCGACACCTTTTACCAGTACGTGATCCGCGGCTCGATCCTGTTGCTGGCGGTGGTGATCGACCGTCTCAAACAGCGCTAACCCCTCAGCTGATCGTTCCCACGCAGAGCGTGGGAACGATCATCACAGTGCTGATTCCTTTGTAGTAGAGAGCTTTTGTGGCGAGGGAGCTTGCTCCCGCTGGGCAGCGAAGCGGCCCCAAAAGCGCTTGTCGCGGTGAGTCTGGTAGACCGCACTTTCCGGGCTTACGACTGCTGCGCAGCCGAGCGGGAGCAAGCTCCCTCGCCACGGTTCTGTGGGCCAATCATTCCCACGCAGAGCGTGGGAACGATCATCACAGTGCTGATTCCTTTGTAGTAGAG
>NZ_RCNW01000222.1:0-10006 GCF_004307605.1 Pseudomonas sp. Sample_24 | reverse complement strand
TTCCCACGCAGAGCGTGGGAACGATCATCACAGTGCTGATTCCTTTGTAGTAGAGAGCTTTTGTGGCGAGGGAGCTTGCTCCCGCTGGGCAGCGAAGCGGCCCCAAAAGCGCTTGTCGCGGTGAGTCTGGTAGACCGCACTTTCCGGGCTTACGACTGCTGCGCAGCCGAGCGGGAGCAAGCTCCCTCGCCACGGTTCTGTGATCCTTCCGTCTGGATCGATAAATTTTCCTTGCCCGCCCGAACCGGTTTCGGTTATCACTTTGTACATGATTAGACAGGTTCGATTTGACAAGAAACAACGGGTGGTCGACGAACTCATCCGGCGCATCGAAAGCGGCCTCCTCGAGGACGGTTTTCAGTTGCCGGGTGAGCATCAGTTGGCTCAAGAATTCAAAGTCAGCCGCGGCACTTTGCGTGAAGCCCTGGCCGAATTGAAACGGCGCAATTACATCGCGACGCAAAGCGGGGTGGGTTCCATCGTCACCTTTGACGGTGTGGTCCTCGACCAGCGCAGCGGCTGGGCCCAAGCCCTGGCCGACAGCGGAGCGCTGGTCAATACCGAGGTGCTGCGGCTGGAGGCGGTGACTCGCCCCGACCTGCTGTCGCGGTTCGGCACTGACCAATTCATCACGCTCGACCGTCGCCGCCGTTCCAACGACGGTACGCTGGTTTCCCTCGAACGCTCGCTAATGCCCGCCACCGGAGGCCTGGAAAGCCTGCCGCGGGTCGGTCTGATCGACAATTCCCTGACCATCACCCTGGCTGCCTATGGCTACATCGGTGAGCGTGGCGATCAATGGATCGGCGCCGAACCATTGAATGAACTGGATGCCGAGTTGCTGGGGCGCCCGGTCGGCACGGTCTTTCTCAAGGCGCTGCGTACAACTTACGACCGACAGAACCGCTTCATGGAGCAAGTGGAAAGTTTGCTCGACCCTGTGCATTTCCGTCTGCACCTGCAATTTGGAACGTCGAAATGACTGCGCTCAACCGTGCCTTGGGCGCGTTCTACGGTCTGGCTTTGGGCGATGCCCTGGGCATGCCGACGCAATCGTTGAGTCGTGCTGCAATCCAGGCGCGTTTTGGCCAAATCACTGACCTTGAAGATGCCGGCCCAGATCAACCGATCGCCGCCAACATGCCCAAAGGCTCGATCACCGATGACACCGAACAGGCTATCCTGGTCGGCCAGTTGCTGATCGAGGGCGAAGGTCGCATCGAACCGTCGGTGCTTGCCCAGCGCTTGATCGATTGGGAAGCGGTGATGCAGGCCAAGGGCTCGCAGGATCTGCTCGGCCCTTCGACCAAACGCGCCATCGAGATGATCCTCGCGGGTCATTCACCGGAAGAGGCGGGGCGCTACGGCACCACCAATGGCGCGGCGATGCGCATTACGCCGGTCGGGATCGCGGCGGATGTCGTCGATCCGCAGCGTTTCATTGAAGCGGTCGTGCAGGCCTGCCAGGTCACCCACAACACCACGCTGGGGATTTCAAGCGCGGCGGCGGTGGCGGCGGTGGTGTCCGCCGGGATCAATGGCATGGACCTGGGCGAAGCATTGAACCTCGGTCAGCAAATCGCCCAGCAAGCAGAAACCCATGGTCACTGGGTCGCCGGCGGACGCATTGCCTCGCGCATCAGTTGGGCGCGGAGCATCAGCGTTGACAGCGACAAAGCGCTGCTGGCGGATCTGATGTACGACGTGATCGGTACGTCGGTGGCTTCGCAGGAGTCGGTGGTGGTGTCGTTTGCCCTGGCCCAGCAGGTGGCCATCGGCGAAATGAATGCTTTCGAAGCGTTGTGCATGGCCGCCAGCCTTGGCGGTGACACCGACACCATCGCAGCGATTCTCGGCGCGATGCTTGGGGCCTGCCTGGGCCTTGAGAGTTGGCCGGTCGAGATGATCGACAAGGTCAAGGCCGTCAATGATCTGGAGCTTGAGCCTTTGGTGCAAGGGCTGCTGGTTCTGCGCTGATTTTTGGATCAAGCCGATATTCTGTGGCGAGGGAGCTTGCTCCCGCTCGGCTGCGCAGCAGTCGTAAACGCTGACGACTCGGTGTGCCTGCTTCACTACTGTCGCAGGTCTTGGGGTCGCTTCGCGGCCCAGCGGGAGCAAGCTCCCTCGCCACAGGGCTGTAGTGTCGATATCCGATTTGCCCACAACCACAAAAATGGCAACAGGAGCATTTTTCATGAGTTCATCAAACGCCGGGCAAAGTGCCGGGCAACTGGAAACACGCGGCATCGAACCGGTGCCGGAATCCGAGTGCAATGGTCATCCGTTGCAACTGTTCTGGGTCTGGTTTGCCGCCAACATTTCCATCCTCGGCCTGCCATTGGGTGCGACCCTCGTGGCCTTTCGCGGTTTGGCGATCTGGCAGGCAATCATCGTTGCGATCCTCGGCGCCGCCGGTTCATTTGCGGTGGTCGGCATCATCTCGATCGCCGGTCGTCGCGGCCGCGCACCGAGCCTGACCTTGTCGCGAGCGATCTTCGGCGTACGCGGCAATATCGGCCCGACCCTGGTTTCGCTGATGTCGCGGCTGGGCTGGGAAACCGTCAACACCACCACCGCCGCGTTCGTGCTGCTCTCACTGTGCTCGATCCTGTTCGGCTCGCCGGTGGAAGCGAAAAGTGCGCCTGCGCTGACGCTGCTGTTCATCGCGATTTTCGTCTTGTTGACCTTGTCGGTGTCCGGCCTCGGTCATGCGACATTGCTGGTCATTCAGAAATGGGCGACCTACGTCTTCGGCGCGCTGAATATTCTGGTCGGCGGCTTCCTCTGCGCCACCATCGACTGGAGCGCGGTGTTCAACGCTACGCCTGCGCCGATCAGCGCGATGATCATCGGCATCGGCACCATGGCGGCCGGCACCGGGATCGGTTGGGCCAATGCCGGTGCGGACATGTCGCGCTATCAGCACCGCAGCGTCAAAGCCGTACGCCTGGTGGCTTCGGCGGCATTCGGTGCGGGGATTCCGCTGGTGCTGCTGATCACCCTCGGCGGCCTGCTGTCGGTGGGCAACAATGACTTGGCCCAGGCTACTGACCCGATCATCGCGATCCGCGACATGCTGCCGACCTGGATGGCCGTGCCGTACCTGATCACTGCTTTTGGTGGCTTGCTGCTGTCGAACAATCTGTCGGTGTATTCCGCCGGTTTGACCACGCTGACGCTCGGGCTCAAGGTCAAGCGCGTCTACGCCGTGGTGGTCGACATCGTCGCGATCTTTGCTGGCTCGATTTACTTCATGCTGATCGCCGACAGTTTCTACGGCCCGTTCATTACCTTCATTTCTTTGCTGGCGGTGCCGATCACGGCATGGGTCGGGATCTTTGTGGTCGACCTGATTCATCGGCATTACTACAGTCCCAAGGACTTGCTGGATGTCAGCCCGAGCAGCGCTTATTGGTATCGCGGCGGTGTGGAATGGCGCGCATTCAGCGCGTGGGCCATCGCCATCGTGCTCGGTTTCAGCTTCACCACCATCGGCACCACGGCCGAAAATGTCTGGTTCAAGGGCTTCCTGTCCGACTCGTGGCTGGGGCACAACGGCCTCGGCTGGATCGTGACTTTTGTCGTGGCTGGCGGGATTTATTTTGTACTCGGTGGGGCGAAAGACCGTCGCGCCGCGCTTACCGAGAATGCTCATGCCTAAGATGCTGCACACCGGCCAGGTCATCATCGACCTGGTGATGGCCGTGGATAAATTGCCGCAAGCAGGGGGTGACGTATTAGCGCAATCCGCCAGTTTCGAAGCCGGCGGCGGGTTTAATGTAATGGCCGCCGCGCAGCGCAACGGATTGCCGGTGGTGTACCTCGGGCGACACGGCACCGGGCGTTTCGGTGATCTGGCCCGCGACGCCATGAGCGCGGAAGGCATCCGTATCGGCATTACAGATCCGGCCGAACGTGATACCGGGTTGTGCGTCGCGATTACGGACGCCTCGGCCGAGCGTAGTTTCGTGTCCTACATCGGCGCCGAAGGCGAATTGAGCGCCGAGGATTTGGCCAGTGTCCCGGCCGAGGCGGGCGATTTTGTCTACGTCAGCGGCTACAGCCTGCTGCATGTGGGCAAGGCGCAACCGTTGGTGGACTGGGTGCTTGCGCTGCCGAAAGGTGTCAACGTGGTGTTCGATCCGGGGCCACTGGTGGATTCACCTGATGAGCCGCTGATGCAGGAATTGCTGCCGCGCATCGACGTGTGGACCAGCAACAGCGTCGAAGCACTGAAGATTACCGGCGCTGCGGATATTGCTCAGGCACTGGATCGACTGGTCGGCTATCTACCGCAGGATGTGCTGATGGTGGTGCGTGATGGGCCGAATGGCTGCTGGATCAACCAGGGTTCCGAGCACAGGCATGTGCCGGGATTCAAGGTCGAGGCCGTGGACAGCAACGGTGCCGGTGATGCTCATGCGGGAGTGTTCATCGCCGGATTGGCCCAGGGGTTGGACGCACAGGAGGCGGCGCGTCGGGCCAATGCGGCGGCGGCATTGGCGGTCACACGCTGGGGGCCTGCGACGTCGCCCGGGTCTACAGAGGTGGATGCGTTGATCCGTAATACTTTCGGCGGCTGATCCGTCGCGATCGCCAGCAGGCTAGCTGCTAGCGATCGGGCCTTCAAATAAAAACATAAACCAGCCTTAACCAGCCTTGCGCAACGCCTCGATCAACTCCTGCTTGCGCATTGACGAGCGCCCGGGAATGTCTTTCGCCCGGGCTTCTTTCATGAGGCTGTCCACAGTCTGGGTATCGCGAGAAACTTTGCTGTTACGCGAATGACCTTCACGACTCGCCACTGCGCGCCGCGATGACTCCTTGCGATCTTCAGCCTTCGCACTGGCCGGTTTCTTGCGCCCGGAACCGCCAGCCCTTTCTCCGCCGCCGGACTGTTTGTTCACGGTTGCCCAGGCACGAGCTTCGGCTTCGTCCTTGGACACACCTTTGTTTTCGTAGCTGTCTTCGATGTGTTCGGCCTTGCGTTTTTGCTCGGCGGTGTATTTGTCTTTGCTTCCACGAGGCATGGGATTTCTCCTGGCTTCAGAGTCATTCAGACATCCAGTTTGCGTGCGGCCTCAACGCCAGCGGCGCTGAGTTTGATCGGCAGGTTCAACGAGTGTTCGCCGGCTTCGTTGCACTGCACATTGCCGTGCTGGATCAAGCCGCGGTCCTGCAATTCGGCGAGGGTGCTGGCCACGACTTTCTCCCCCCGGTAATTGTCCAGGACCTCCTTGCCCAGTCCGCTTGGATGGGCGTGCAGCAGGCGGGTGAGGACTTCTTTTTCCAGGTTTTTATCGACGTTCATGGTTACCTCTTCATGGCGATGGGTAGGTCTTGCGGCGAACTTACTGGCTCACTCCACCTTCGGAGCCTGAGCCACCGGTGGTGGTTTTCGAGCCAACGCCGGGGCCGGCGTTGTCGGGTGTCTTGGTGTCCGGCAGGTTCAGGCCGCCCTGGCGGCCCATATCGTTGCCTTGAGTCCGTGGGTCAGTACCCGTGGACGGCGGCAGGCTGTCGTCGACGCCCGTACCGTTGGTGTTCATGCCGGGGGCGCTTTGGATGGCGGGAGCCTTGGTCGGTTCGACCGGATTGGTCGGGCCGGTGCCGGACGCGGTGGTCGCAGCGACAGCGAACGGGGAGAGCAGGGCAGCAAAGGCTAGAGCGGGCAGCCTGGACATGATCATGGTGGTGTCTCCATTGATTTAGAGTCCTTACCTGATGTTGGTCCGCCCCTGTTTCTGATTGGTGCCTGATGAACGACGAACGGTTTCGCCCGGCTGCGATGTCTCGCCACAAATCACTCACCGACTTAGTATGGCGTTTTCCACTTTTGACAAGGCACGTCCATGACGATCGAAATCCGCCCGGCGACCCCCAGCGATGCGCCGCAAATTCTCGCGTTCATCACTGAACTGGCCGACTACGAACGTGCCCGCCATGAAGTCATCGCCAGCGTCGCCGACATCGAGCGCAGTCTGTTCAGCGAAGGCGCAACGGCCCATGGTCTGATCTGCCTGCGCGATGGCTTGCCGATCGGCTTCGCGGTGTTCTTCTTCAGCTACTCCACGTGGCTGGGCAGCAACTGCCTGTACCTCGAAGACCTCTACATCACCCCCGAGCAGCGTGGTGGCGGGGCGGGCAAGACGTTGTTGCGCCATCTGGCCAAAATCGCCTGTGCCAATGACTGCGGCCGTTTTGAGTGGAGCGTGCTGGAGTGGAACACCCCCGCCATCGATTTCTACAAATCCCTGGGTGCGCAGCCGCAGGAGGAATGGGTTCGCTATCGGATGGATGGGAAGGTGTTGAGAGAATTCGCCGAAGGTAATTGAACCGCTCTCTGTAGGCGCGAGCCTGCTCGCGAAAAAATCGCAAACACCACAGGGTTTCAGGCTTCCCCCATTATCGTTGACGACCATCGCCAGCAGGCTGGCTCCTACAGGAGGCTGTCGCAGGCGATGGTTTTTTTTTGGTATTGTTCCAATATATGGGATTGATATTTATATATTGAGATTTACCTACGCCAAGGTTTATAGTCCCGCTCACTCACTGCCAAAAAACAAAACAGGTGAAGCGATGCTGGCGCAATTGATCGCGCTCGATTGGGGGACAACCTCATTACGTGCTTACAAACTTGCCGAAGGCGGCCAGGTCCTTGAACAGCGCTCGCTGTCGTCGGGGATCATGCAGTTGCCCAAGGCGCCGCGACTCATCAACGGTCGTGAATGCACCGACGGTTTTGAACTGGCTTTTGACGAGGCTTGCGGCGACTGGCTCGATGCTCAGCCAGATTTGCCGGTGATAGCCTGCGGGATGGTCGGGAGCGCCCAGGGCTGGCGTGAAGCGGCCTACTGCGATACGCCGGCGAATGTCGCCAATCTCGGAACTTCCCTCCAAACCGTGCGCAGTCTGCGCGGTGTCGATGTGCATATTGTGCCGGGTGTGATTCAACGCTCGCGCCTGCCAAACGTGATGCGTGGCGAAGAAACCCAGGTACTCGGTGTTCTGCAAACGCTGGCGGACGAGGCGGGCGCCGGCCTGTTGATCGGCCTGCCAGGCAGCCATTCAAAATGGGTGGAAGTTACCGATGGCTGCATCGTGCACTTCGATACCTTCATGACCGGTGAAGTCTTCGCCGTACTCAGCGAACACAGCATCCTGGGGCGCACCCAACAGCGCGGCGGCGCGTTTGATGGCGATGCGTTCGATCGCGGGGTGCAGGTCGCGTTGTCGGCGGACGGTGAGATCGGCGTGCTGTCGACTTTGTTCAGCGCCCGCAGCCTCGGATTGACCGGCGAGCTAAGCGCTGCGGCGCAACCGGATTATCTGTCCGGCCTGTTGATCGGCCATGAGCTGTCGGCCCTGGCCAATGCTCAACGGCGTCGTCGCAACAGCGTGCATCTGCCATCAATCATCCTCATCGGCAATTCCCAACTCTGCACTCGTTATAGCCGCGCCCTCGACGCTTGCGGCTTTGCCCGAGTGTCCCTGGCCGAGCAGGCCACCGAACGCGGGTTGTGGCAGTTGGCGCTGGCCGCCGGCCTGATCCGGCTCAACCCAATCCGTTAAACCTGACTGGAGTCCTGACATGCTCAAACAAGCACTTGCGCAAAACGGTCTGATCGCGATCCTGCGCGGCCTGCATCCGCAAGAAGCGGCCGCCATCGGGGAAGTCCTGTACGCCGCCGGTTTCCGGGTTATCGAGGTCCCGCTCAACTCTCCTGTGCCGTACGAAAGCATCCGTATCCTGCGCGATACCTTGCCCGCCGATTGCCTGATCGGTGCGGGGACAGTGCTGACTGCGGAACAGGTCGAGCAGGTGAAAGCGGCGGGCGGGCAGGTGATCGTCATGCCCCACAGCGACCCGAAAGTCCTGCGCGCAGCGAAATCAGCCGGGCTGTACCTGTCACCGGGCGTCGCTACACCGACCGAAGCGTTCGCGGCACTGGCTGAAGGCGCGGACGTGCTGAAAATGTTCCCGGCCGAGCAGATGGGGCCGGCAGTCGTCAAAGCCTGGCTCGCGGTGCTGCCGGCCGGAACTGTCCTGTTGCCCGTCGGCGGGATTACCCCGGACAACATGCAGGCGTTTATCGACGCGGGCGTCAAAGGTTTCGGCCTCGGTTCGGGCCTGTTCAAACCGGGCATGACCCCGGAGCAAGTGGCGGCCAATGCCAAGGCCTATGTCACTGCCTGGAAAGCCCTTCGCTAAGACTTTTTTGGCGCTGCGAGCGCTGCATCTAACAAGAGAGACAATCAGATGAAAATCACCAAACTGACCACCTTCATCGTTCCGCCGCGCTGGTGCTTCCTCAAGGTTGAAACCGACGAGGGCGTGACCGGCTGGGGCGAGCCCGTGGTCGAAGGTCGTGCTCACACGGTGGCGGCTGCCGTTGAAGAATTGTCCGATTACCTGATCGGCAAGGATCCGCGCAACATCGAAGACATCTGGACCGTGCTCTATCGCGGCGGTTTTTACCGGGGCGGGGCGATTCACATGAGTGCCCTGGCCGGTATCGATCAGGCGTTGTGGGACATCAAGGGCAAGGCGCTGGGCGTGTCGGTCAGCGATCTGCTGGGTGGCCAGGTTCGGGACAAGATCCGCGTGTATTCGTGGATCGGTGGTGACCGTCCGGCAGACACCGCGCGAGCAGCCAAGGAAGCGGTCAGCCGTGGTTTCACTGCAGTGAAAATGAACGGCACCGAAGAGCTGCAATTTCTCGACACCTTCGAGAAAGTCGACCTGGCCCTGGCCAATGTCGCCGCCGTGCGTGACGCGGTCGGCCCGAACGTCGGCATCGGCGTCGACTTCCATGGCCGCGTGCACAAGCCGATGGCCAAGGTACTGATGAAGGAGCTTGATCCGTACAAGCTGATGTTCATCGAAGAGCCGGTGCTCAGCGAAAACTACGAAGCGCTGAAGGAACTGGCACCGCTGACCAGCACGCCGATTGCCCTCGGCGAGCGGCTGTTCTCACGCTGGGATTTCAAGCGTGTGCTCAGCGAAGGCTACGTTGACATCATCCAGCCGGATGCATCCCATGCTGGCGGCATCACCGAAACCCGCAAGATCGCCAACATGGCCGAGGCCTACGACGTGGCGCTGGCGCTGCATTGCCCGCTCGGCCCGATTGCCCTGGCGGCGTGCCTGCAACTGGACGCTGTTTGCTACAACGCGTTCATCCAGGAACAAAGCCTGGGCATCCATTACAACGAGAGCAACGACCTGCTCGACTACATCAAAGACCCACGGGTGTTCGACTACGACAAAGGCTTCGTGAAGATCCCCAATGGCCCGGGCCTGGGCATCGAGATCAACGAGGAATACGTGATCGAACGCGCCGCCGTCGGTCACCGCTGGCGCAACCCGATCTGGCGCCATGCCGATGGCAGTTTCGCCGAGTGGTGATCACCTCCTGAATCACCAGTAAACCTGTGGGAGCTGGCTTGCCAGCGATGACGGCCGCACATTCAACAGTGATGTGACAGATCCACCGCTATCGCTGGCAAGCCAGCTCCCACAGGGTTCAGTGCAAGGCCACAGGCCGACCTCAATAAACATAAAAAGAGGCACTCCCCATGCAACCGCAAACCCTTACCGGGCAGGCGTCGTTGGCGGCGCCCAGCCGCAAGCGTTTTTTCATCATGGTGCTGCTGTTCATCACCGTAGTGATCAACTACCTGGACCGCAGCAACCTGTCGATTGCCGCTCCGGCGCTGACCAGCGACCTGGGCATCGATCCGATTCACGTCGGCCTGATTTTCTCCGCGTTCGGCTGGACCTACGCCGCCATGCAAATCCCCGGCGGCTGGCTGGTGGACCGGGTACCGCCGCGAATCCTCTACACCGCCGCTTTGCTGCTGTGGTCGATTGCCACGGTGATGCTCGGGTTCGCTGGCAGCTTCATTGCGCTGTTCGTCCTGCGCATGGCCGTCGGTGCTCTCGAAGCACCGGCCTATCCGATCAACAGCCGCGTGGTCACCACCTGGTTCCCCGAGCGCGAAC